>CAMZET010000123.1 GCA_947305825.1 uncultured Verrucomicrobiota bacterium | reverse complement strand
ACGCCATCCTCGCCCGGCGGAATCGACCCGTCGTCCTCCGCCGGGTCGTAGCGCCTCGCCAAAATCTTGATTATGTGGTATTCGGTAGGCGTCTCCATGACGTCGCTGACCGTGTTCGTGGAAGCAGCGAACGCAAACGCGCGAATCGGCTCCGGCAGCGATTCTTCCGCTTCCTCGCGGGTGAAATCGCCCATGTTGCCGTCCGCATCCGTCTCCGAAGAGTCGCTTTCCATCTCTGCCGTCTCGGCGAAATCCCTCACGCCGGCGCGTATTTCCGCCAGCCACTTTTCCATCGCCGGGCGGAGTGCCGCGTTCGCCTTCTCCAGCGCTTTGCGCTCCTCCTCGCGCTCGGCAATCGCCGCCGCCACCATTTCCGGCGGAACCTCCACCGGGCCCGACAGCACCGCGTCGCGGTATTTGCGCGTCAGCAGATAGTTTTCCTGGTTGCGGTAGAAATACGAATCGGGCTTCGTAATCGTCGCGAGGAACCTGTCGCGGTTGCGTCGCGATATGCGCTTCACGGAATTCGTCAATGCGGCGGACAATTCGGCGGCTTCCACCGCGAGACCTTCCTCGCGGGCCTTCTGCGCAAGCAAAGCGTTGCGCACGTACATCTCGCCGAGGCGCACCGCATATTGCCTCTTGGTGACAATCATCACCTTTTCAACGTCTTCCGCCGTAGCCTGGGGCGGAAGGTTCAAAGGCGCATTTAGCAGCAGCAGTTCTATATGCTCGTCAATCTGCGCCCAGGAGAGCTTCTCGCCGTTGAAATCGAGAAACTCGTCCGTCGGCTTGTGCGCGACCACGACGTCGTTCGTCCAGGCGCGGTCGGAACCGGCATTGGAGTCCATGACCCACTCGCCGCCCTCGCGCACGATTTTCACGCGCCGGCCGCCGAACATGGCCTCACGCACCTCCCCCTCTACCGGCTCGCGCTCTTCGCCGCCTTCGGGCGCTTTCTCCGTCTCGTCCGCATATGCCGCCAGAAACGACATCACCGACAGCACAATCAACAGTCTCTTCATCGCTTGTGCACTCCTGCTTTGAAAGTCGCGCCAGCACTGCGCCGACGAGGGTGGGTTTAGAGAAAAAAGCGGGCTTTGGGTCTCCCCGAAGCCCGCTTTCAGGTCTAAGTTCTAGCCTTTTAGAGACTTACTTGACCTTGGCCGACCAGGTGCCGCCAACGAGAGCGATGCCCTCATCGACGGAGGTGCAGTCATCCTCGTAGCCCGTGAAGTCGGCGCAGGTCGGGGTGTACCAACCGGTGAACCAGCCGCTGTAGGACTTGAGGGTGAGGGTAGGAATGCACGGATCGGTGGTCTCGCCGCAGACAGAGGTGCTGCCCTTGGAGATCTTGACCTTGCCCTTGCCGAAAGCGACCTGCGTGACGGAGACGTCCCACTCGTCCTGACCTTCGAACACGACGCCGAAGTCAGACTCGACGGAGTAGCTCTTGCCAGGCTTCGGATCAGCAATCTTGGCCATGTTCTTGCCGAAGTAGGACCACTTGATCACCGTGCCATCCTCGAGGAGAACGACGTCGGAATACTTGCCAACCTTGACGGTGAGGAGTTCGGACGCATAGTCAGCGACCGTGAGCGTGCCCTTGCCGCTGATTTTCTGAACGGCGGCGTAGCCCTTGTCGTTGCCATTCTTGTCGAGAACCTGGGTCGCGGTCTTGCCAGAGAACTTGACCGTGAACACGGTTCCGCAATCAGGTTCCTCCGCGCAGGAGTCAGCGAAAGCACCCGCGGTCAGCGCCGCAACAGCGGCCGCAATCATGAGCTTCTTCATTGTATCTTGTTTTCCTTTTGCCTATTCGCCTACAGTTCGGCGTTTGCCCGCCTACCCCGAAAGCCCCGGAGCTACCCGGTCGATCCATTGATTCCGGCGGTATCTTACCGACCCACTTTGTTGTACCCGCGTGAGCACGGTCGGCACACATGTCATGCCATTCAGCAGAATTAGGAAGGTTTGAGTTTCGCATCCTGCATCCACTGGCCTTCTTGCAACCTCCGCTGGTCAACTTTCATTGAGCCCGGTTTTACCTAGGCCCGGACTCTCTGTCCGAAACCCGCCTGGTTGTTCGAAAGCGGCAATATTTTAGCATATTCTTTTCGGCGGCGCAAGGGGGGTAATGAAAATTTTTTATTGCGCCAGACGCGTGGCGGTTTCGCTCGGCGTCGAGGCGCCGGTCAAGAGGCCCACGTGGGCAATGTTTTAGTGGCGATTTCGAGTTCCTCGCCCGTCTCCGGATGGCGAAAGCGGGCGGAAAGGGAATGGAGGCAGTGCCCTTCCATGCCTTCGACGGCGAATGCGCCATAGAGGCGGTCGTTTACAATATGCATACCCGCGAGCGCGAGCGAGGCGCGTATCTGGTGCGTGACGCCGGTGAATATCACTACCTTTAATAGGGTGCGTATTTCGTTCTCGACGCGCCGCGTCGCGAGCGGCTCGTAGCGGGTGACGGCGTGGAGCGGGCGCAGGGCGGCGCGTTCGGCGTTTGTCAGGCGGTTGCGGTGCGCGTCTATCATCCGGCACTGGCGCGAATGCGGGTCGTGGGCGAGGTCGAGCTCTATCGTACCGCCGGAACGGACCTCGCCCTCCACGAGCGCGAGATAGGTCTTTTCGACTTCGCGGGCGGCAAACTGCGCTCGGACGTTCGCGAAGGCGGCGGCGGTGCGGGCGACGAGGACGAGCCCGGTCGTCATCGCGTCGATGCGATGCAAGGCGCCGGCCATGAGCGGGCGGTCCCCAAGCGGCGCGCACTCCGGGTGGCGGGCGACCACCCCGTTCATGAGCGTATCCTCTTCGTCGAAGCGCAGCGGATGGACGCTCTGGCCGGCGGGCTTGTCGTACGCTAGGAGGCTCGCGTCCTCGTATACGGGGAAGACTTGGACGGCGGCGTTCGGCCGCACCTGGTTGTCGGCACATTCCGCGAGTTCGAGGACGGCAATCCTCTCGCCGCCGCGCAGGCGCTGCCCCTTGAAGGCGGGGCGGCCGTCCACCAGCACGGCGCCGGACGCTATCGCCTGGCGCACAAATGCCCGCGAGGACGTCGGGAAAGCATGAAACAGGGCGGCGTCCAGACGGACGCCGCCCTGCACTGCAGTTATCGCCGCTTCCTTAATCATACCTGTCCAGTACGCTTGGGGCGATAGGGGCCATGCCTTCCCACGACTTGCTGGACGCCCACGGCAAGGCCGTATCCTCCGCCGTATCGGCGATGCAGCCGGCGAGCAGCGCGAGGCCGAGGGCGGCCAGGACGGCCTTAGTCAGCGAACACGACATCGCCCGCCCTCATGTCAGTCTGGCTCCAGGCCCCGAGCACGTCGCAGATGAGATACGGCTTCTCCGGGATTTCCTGGCGGATGCGGATGCGTCCGACGAAGTCGCCGGCCTCGCCGTTGTAGCCAGGACGCTTGACGCTCAGTTCCAGGCCGGGCGTAATCGGCGCGTTGCCTTCCTTGCCGCCGCGAAGCTCGCGCAGGGCGTCCTCGGAGAACTGCACGATGGCGAACATGTTCTCGTTGTCAACTTCGATGACCTTGCCCTTGTCGCCGAACGGGATGCCGGCGGAAGCCGCGCCCGCCGCAGCCGCGCTGCCGGCGCTCTGCACCGTGCGCATCTTCCTCATGCGCTCGTTGAGCTCGTTGTACTGGTTGCGCACCTCCTCAAGCTCCTCGTCCTTCTCGGCGACCTGCGCCCTGGCCTGGTCGGCGTCGTTGCGCAGTTCCGTGTTTTCGGCGACGAGGCCGTCCACGCGCGCTTTGAGCTTGGCAATCTGGTTGTCCAGCTCGCCCTTCTCGCTCTCGAGCTTGGCGATGCGCTCCTCGCGCTCGCCTATCGTCACTTTGTCCTGGCGGGCGACGGGTTTGAGGCGGTTGAGTTCATCGACGGTATCCTCGAGGATGCCGCGCAGCTTGGTGAGTTCGGCGCGGGTGGTGTCGAGGCGCGCGCGCTGCTTGGACGAGGCGTCGAAGAGCTGCTCCAGGATTTCGCGCTCCGTTCCGGGACCCGAATCCTTCTTCCTGTTGCCGTCCATGATCGGCTCGCCGTTCGGGTCGCCGTCCGCCGTCAGATACACCATGCGCAGCTGGTCGCGCTTGGAGTCGAAGTTCAGCGTCTCCAGGTTCTGCTTCTCCAGGTACACCTTGTATTCCTCGAGGATGTTCTCAGTCTCGGGCGTATCGACAATCTTTGCCTCGACGGGCGAGACGTCCTTGCGCAGTTCGACGGCTTCCTCGCGTGGCGCATCCTCCTTCTCGACAGTCTTTGCAAGTTTGACTATGTAGTCTTCCTGCAAGCGGTTGCGGTCGGTCAAAAGCTCGCGCTTGGCGCTGAGCTGTAGCTCGAACCAAAGGGCTGCTCCCGCGAGTGCGAGGAACAGATACACGAAGGCGTGAAGTGCTTTATTCATGGCGTCTAGACTCTTTTACCATTGTGACGGCGAATATATTACAATATTCTCCGCCTTAAGGCAACAGTTTTTTGGTACAATATGCGGCGTGACATACCAGGTACTGCATAGGGACGCGGGCACAAACGCCCGAAACGGACGGCTTTCCACGGCGCACGGGGAGGTTTTGACGCCTGTTTTCATGGATGTAGGGACGCAGGGGACGGTGAAGGCGATGACGCCGCGCGGGCTCCTGGAGTGCCGTGCGCAAGTGGTGCTGGGCAACACGTACCACCTGATGCTGCGGCCCGGCGCGGCGGTGATTGAGGCCGCCGGCGGGCTCCACCGCTTCATGGGCTGGGACGGGCCGATATTGACCGACTCCGGGGGCTTCCAGGTGTTTTCGCTCGCGAAGATGAGGAAGCTCACGGAGGAGGGGTGCCGGTTCAACTCGCACATCGACGGGCACGAGTTCTTCCTCGGGCCGAAGGAGTCGATGGCGATGCAGCG
>CAMZET010000122.1 GCA_947305825.1 uncultured Verrucomicrobiota bacterium | reverse complement strand
TGTTTGGTGGCACTAGACGCATTGCCTGGTGGCACTAGACGCATTGCCTGGTGGCGCAGCACGGCAAAACCCTCGCACGAATGCAACCGCCCATGCAGTGACAGCGAAGGACAGACCGGCTTCATTGCCTTGCCGGGCCTCGATTCGTCGAGGCCTCCGCGAGACAATTATTCTGTTGCCAAGTTATATTGCTCCGGCAAACGGAGGCTAGCTTAAGCGCAAGCCGCGTTTTTGTGGTATAATATACAGAAACATCCGCGGGATTTCAAGGAAGATTCCAAGGAAGACAAGGAAGAGGAATTCAAAGACGATGAAGCTTGAAGAACTTAAGGGCAAGACGGTAGGCGTGTGCGTATCGGGCGGGCTGGATTCGAAGACGATTTGCTGCGTGCTGCAAGACGCCGGCGTGAAGGTGAAGGCGTTTTCCGCGAACGTCGGCCAGCCCGACGAGACCGACATCAACGACATCAAGAAGAAGATGGCCCCCACCGGCGTGGAGACGACGATTGTCGACGTGACGAAGGAAATGGCCGACATCTGCTTCGAGACGGTGAAGTGCCAGGCGATGTACGACGGCGGCTACTGGAATTCGACGGGGATAGCGCGCGCGGTGACGGTGCAGGCGCTTCTGCCGGCGATGAAGGCGGCGGGTTGCGTCGCGCTGGTGCACGGCGCCACCGGGCGCGGCAACGACCAGATGCGCTTCGAGCGCTACACGAACGTCCTCGACCCCGACTTCGGCGTCTACGCCCCGTGGCGCGACTCCGAACTCCTGAAACGCTTCCCAGGCCGCACGCAAATGGTCGAATTCCTCGCGCAGCGCGGCATTACCGCTTTCGTCGGCACGAAGAAGAAATATTCGACCGACGGCAACCTCGCGGGCTTGAGCCACGAAGCCGAAGACCTCGAATCCATGGAGACTTCCATGCGCATCGTCAAGCCGACAATGGGCGTGTGGCCCGAAGAGGCTCCGGACCGCATCGAGAAGATTACGCTGAAGTTCGAAAAGGGACTCTGCACCGAGGTGAACGGCAAGAAGATGACGCCGTACGAAGTCATGCTCGCCGTCAACCGCATCGGCGGCGCGAACGGCATCGGCATGAAGCATGCGCTGGAAAACAGGATTATCGGCACGAAATCGCGCGGCGTCTACGAGGCTCCCGGCATGGAAGTGCTCTCCTGGGGGCTGAAATACATCTACGAGGGGGTCATGGACCGGCGCTCCGCGCTCCTCTTCCAGCGCCTCTCGCGTTTCGTCAGCGACCAAATCTACGACGGCCGCTGGTTCGACCCGGCGACGCGGGCCGCGCGCGCCGCAATTCAGGTCTGGGCCGACATGGCTACCGCAGAAGTCACCCTCGGCCTCTACAAGGGCAACATCTTCTTCGAGTCGCTCAAAGGCCTCGCCGCGACCATCTACAACGAAGCCGACTCGTCGATGGAAGCCTCTGACGGCCTCAACCCGCATTCCTCGCAGGGATTCGCGGAAATACAGAGCGTCGAAGCGAAGATGCTCGCGAAAGCCGGCCAGATAAAGGCGTAATGCCGGGACGCTCCGAATGCTGCGATTTTGGCGGAAGAAGAAGAAAGCAATGGAAGAAGAAAAGGACATAGCGAAGGAAACCGAAGAAACCCCGGCGACTGGCGCGCAACCGGAAACTGCGCAAACGCCGGCCAATCCCCCGGAACAGGAAACCCAGGAAAAGGCGGAAAAGCCGGGAACCGAGGAAACGCCAGACAAACCGGAAACGCCCAAAAAGCCGGAGAAGCCCGCCGGCCCTGACTGGAAGGACATGTACGCGAGACTCCTCGCCGACTTCGACAACTTCAAGAAGCGCACCGCCCGCGACCGCGAGGACTCCTACCGCTTCGCGGAGGCAGACATCCTCGGCGACGTCCTCCCCTCGGTCGACAACCTCGCCCTCGCCCTCGAAAAGGCCGAGGACAAGGAGAACGCTTTCGTCAAGGGCGTCTCGCTCGTCTACGATTCCCTTCTCAAGGCCCTCAAAGACCACGGCGCCGAG
The DNA here is from genome assembly GCA_947305825.1 of uncultured Verrucomicrobiota bacterium. The sequence continues at coordinate 2,898 of CAMZET010000122.1, read as the reverse complement.
CCTTTCGACTCCATCGGCAAAGAGCTCGACACGGCCAAAATGGAAGCCATCGCCACGCTCCCGAGCGAAGAGTTCGACGAAGGCAAGGTCTCCAACGAGGTGAAGAAAGGCTGGATGCTCAAGGACAAGGTTCTGCGCGCCGCGCAAGTCGTCGTGAGTTCCGGAAAGGCGTCCAATGGCTGAATCCAAACGCGATTACTACGAGGTCCTCGGCGTCGCGAAGACCGCGACTGCGGATGAAATTAAGTCCGCATACCGCAAACTCGCGATGAAATACCATCCGGACCGCAATCCGGACAATCCCGAAGCCAAGGAGAAGTTCACCGAGATTTCCGAGGCGTACGAAGTCCTCTCCAATCCGGAGAAGCGCCAGCGCTACGACCAGTTCGGGCATCAGGGCGTGAATTTCGGGCCTGGCGGATTCGATTTCGGGCGCGATTTCTCGCACTTCCAGGACGTGGACTTGAACGACATTCTCGGCGCGTTTTTCGGCGGCATGGGCGGCGGATTTTCGGGCTTCAATTTCGGCGGCGGGCGTTCGCGCCGCCGCGAAGACCCGAACGCGCCGCAACGCGGCGACGACATGACGTTCCGCCTCGACATCGATTTCGAGGAGGCCGTGTTCGGCTCGCAGCGAGAACTCGACTTGACGCTTCCGACGCAATGCGAAGAGTGCCACGGCTCCGGAATGGCGCCGGGTTCGCGCCGCGTGACGTGCTCCACGTGCGGCGGCGCTGGCGTCGTAATCAGCGGCAGCAGCATATTCCAGGTTCGCCAGACTTGCCCGCGCTGCGGCGGCCAGGGTTCCGTCGTCGAAAAGCCGTGCCGCAAATGCCGCGGCTCCGGACACGTCACCAAGCCGCAGCACATAACGCTCAAGATTCCAGGCGGCGTCGATACCGGCTCGCGTCTGCGTCTTCCCGGCAAAGGCGGCGGCGGCGTCCGTGGCGGAGAACCGGGCGACCTCTACGTCCTCATTTCCGTGCGCGAGAGCGAAATATTCGAGCGCGACGGCCTCGACCTTGGCGTCACCGTCCCGGTTTCCCCGGCGCTCGCGGCGCTCGGCGGAACCGTCGACGTCCCGACCCCCGACGGCGTCGCACAGCTCCGCATCAAGCCGGGCACCACGAACGGCTCCGTCTTCCGCCTCAACGGCAAGGGCATAAAGTCCTACCGCAACGGGCAGACCGGCAATCTCGTCGCGAGAATCGTCTTCGAAGTCCCCGTGAACATGAACTCCCGCCAGCGCAAGGCGCTCGAGGAATTCAACTCCGCCTGCGATGCATCCAACTATCCCGAATCGCAGGCTCTGGCGAGCAAGTCCAAGATTTTCTACGCACGGAAAGAAAAACTCTCGAAGCTTTCAGGCAAATAATTTATGCGCCCGTGGTGAAACGGCAGACACGCTGGATTTAGGTTCCAGTTCCGCAAGGAGTGTGGGTTCAAGTCCCACCGGGCGCACCATTTCAAGGGGCGTGAAAACGCCCCGATTTTTTTGCCGCCAAGCGCGGAACCTTTCGCTTCCCTGCGTGTAGACAGCAAGGAGAACTTCAGGGGGGAACAGACCATGGCACTTGACATAAACGGATACAACGCGACTTTCGCGACATCATCACGCAAATCGTCGATTTGGCCGCAAAGGCGGAAGTAATGAAAACCTTCGGCGGCGGCGCGGCCCAGGAAGCGTCCACCGTGAACAGCATGGTCATGGGGCTGTTGTTCGCGAGGCTCGACACTCAGACGCTCAACGGCATCAGGGATGCGATGTATTCCGACGCAAGCGCCGATTTGAAGGCGATACTGGACAGCATCGACGACAGAAAGTTTCCTGAAGGCTCGAACATCTAGCCCAAGACGCGCGTTGCCATGTCGCAAGTGGCGCATTCGCTCTGCTCGTCGAGGATGCGCTAATCGAGAGAAACAACTAACTCCCGCCTACTGCACGGCGAGCTGCCTGTAGCATTCGTAAGCGGCAATCGAGACGGCGTTCGCGAGATTTATGCTGCGGGCGTGCTCGCCCGGCATCGGTATGCGGAAGAGCGAACCGCCGTAGCGTTCATAGAAATCCGCCGGCAGTCCCGATGATTCGTTGCCGAACACGAGGGCGTCGCCCGGCTGGAAGCGGCAGTCGTAAAGCGTCCTGCCGCCGCGTGTCGAAAGGAACAGCAACCTCTTCGGTGCGGCGGCGGCGAGATATTCTTCCCACGTGTCGTGGATGGTGAAGTCGAGATGCCGCCAGTAGTCAAGCCCCGCACGCGCTATGGAGCGGTCATCCAGCGCGAAGCCGAGCGGCCTTACAAGATGGAGCGCAACGCCGAGCCCGACGCACAACCGCCCTATTGCGCCAGTGTTGTGCGGTATTTCCGGGCGCAGCAGCACAACCGAAAAGTCTGCGAGGTTCTGGCTCATGTCCGTCGGCTCCTGGCGCTATCTGGCATCTTCCGCAGGAATTGCCGACAGGTCGGCTGCGGCGACAGCCGCCCTTCCACGTTCCACCAGCCTCGCCGCGTTGCGGAAGTCCAGCGCCAGCACGTCGCCCACGTCCGGACGAATCACCGCCTCCGGCTTCGTCTCGGCAATGACGCGCCGCGTCATCTCGCTGTTGAATATCGTCAGCGTCCCCATGAGCACGTCGAAAATGTTCGTGTCTGAAAACGGTTTGGCGCTCCCCGGCGAGCCCGGAGGGTTTATGTCCACGGCAATCACCGTGTCCGCCCCCATTTCCCGGCAGGCCGCCACCGGCAGAGGGTCTACCAGCTGACCGTCTATCAGCACGAGGCCGTCGCGCTCCACGGGCCTGAACACCCCCGGAATGGACATTGACGCCCGCACGGCGGAAACCAGGTCTCCGTCGCGCATGACGACTTTCCTGCCGGAATTGAGGTCGGTCGCCACGGC
>CAMZET010000121.1 GCA_947305825.1 uncultured Verrucomicrobiota bacterium | reverse complement strand
TCGGTCGGCGGCATCCCGATTGTCATGGACACGGAGCCAACCGGCCTCCATCAGAGAATCTTTAACCCTTCAGACGCAGAAAAGCGCACAAAACAAGGGCGAGACAACGGGAGGCGTGGAGTTGGTGCGGTGGCGGCTATCTGCGGAAAATATTGACGGCCACGACAGCCAGCGCTTCGAGCGAAACGACAAGCGCAACGAGAGCGTAAAGGACGCTGCGGTCCTGATACCACGGCAGCTGCCGGCAAAAAGCATCGTCAGCGTCGCGGTCGACGGCATTTATGGGGATGCGTTCCGGGTGCGCGAGCGCAGCGAGGACGTGGGCAGCGGAAGGAGGGCGCCTGTCCGGGGATGGCGCAATCATGGAAGCGACGAGAGCGGCGAGCGGGGCCGGCGTATCCGGGCGGGCGAGGCGCACGTCCGGCGCTTCGCGGCCGTCCAGGGCGCGCGCGAGCGTGGTCATCGCATTCTCGCCCTCGTTCGGGCGCCGCCCGGCCAGCATCTCGTAAAGGACGATGCCGAGCGAATATATGTCGGCGCGGATGTCGACGGCGCGGGAGTCGAGCATTTGCTCGGGGGCCATGTATGCCGGTGTCCCGACGACATCCTCCGCCTGCGTTATGTTCGCGTCGCCCGTCTCCGGTTCCACGCTGCGCGACATTCCGAGGTCGGCCAGTTTCGCCGTGCCGTCGGCGGCGAGCAGGATGTTGGCCGGCTTCACGTCGCGGTGCACAAGCGAATGGGATTCGATGACGGCCAGCGCCGCCGCAACGTCCGCAGCTATGCGCGCCACGCGCTCGAAACCGATGCGCTCGCCCTTCTCCAGCTCCTCGCGCAGCGATGCCGCCGGCATGTACTCCATAATCAGGTAGTAAAGCCCCGTCACAGGGTCGAGACCGGCGTCGTAGACCTCCACGAGATTCGGATGGCGCATCGACATGGCGGCCTCCGCCTCGCGGAGGAACCGCTCTTCCGCGTCGCGCAGCGCCTCCGGGCGCATCGCCTTGACGGCGTAGAGCTTGCCGGAAAGCGCCTCCTTGGCAAGATACACCTCGCCGGACGCGCCGCGCCCAAGCAGCCGGATTATCTCGTAGCTGCCGAACGACGTGCCGTCCTCGAGCATCTGTGGCGTTTCGCCGGCCATGAGCGGGGCGGACGCGGACTGAGCCAGCGCCTATACCCCCTTCCTGTCGCAGAGGGCCGAGACGAAAAGCGCCTTGATGGTGTGCATCCTGTTCTCGCTCTCGTCGAACACGCGCGAATATTTGGACTCGAAAACCTCGTCCGTGACTTCGAGCGCACCGGTATCCTTCGTCGCCTCGGTATTGAAGTCGTGGAACGCCGGAAGGCAGTGGAGGAACATGAGTTTGCCGTCGATGTTGCCCGTGGCGCGCATGAGGTCCATGTTGATTTGGTAAGGCCTGAGCAGCGCGATGCGCTCGGCGGTCTTCGCCTCCTCGCCCATCGAGACCCAGACGTCGGTATACAGGACATTTGCGCCGCGAACGCCCTTCACGGGGTCGTCGAAAACGCGGATGTCCACGCCGTTGCGGCGCGCGACTTCCTCGGACTCCGCGAGGATTTTCTCGTCCGGCCAGAGTTCGCGCGGAGTGCAGCAGATGTAGCGGATGCCGGCCTTTGCGCAGCCCATCATGAGAGAGTTGGCGACGTTGTTGCGCCCGTCGCCGACGTAGGCTACTGTGCAATCGTCGAGAGAACCGAACGTTTCCTTGATTGTCAGGAGGTCGGCGAGGATTTGCGTCGGGTGGTAGTCGTCGGTGAGGCCGTTCCAGACGGGGACGCCGGAATACTCGGCGAGTTCTTCGCACGTCTTCTGCGCGAAGCCGCGGAAGAGGATGCCGTCGTATATGCGGCCGAGGACGCGCGCGGTGTCCTTGACGCTCTCCTTCTTGCCGAAATGGATGTCGGGACGGGTGAGGTATTCGGCGCCGCCGCCTTCGTCGCGCGCCGCGATAATCGAAGAGTTGCGCGTGCGGGTGGACGACTTTTCGAAGATGAGCGCGATGTTCTTGCGCCTGAGCAAGTCGCCGCGCACTCCGGCGTGGCGGCGCACCTTCAACTGGTGCGCCAAATCCACGAGGTCGAGCATCTCCTCGTCCGTGAGCGATGTCAAACGCATGAGCGAACGCCCGTAAAGACTGTCTTTCCAAGTTAGCATCGTATCGTACCTTGTCTCGTAAATTTTTGCAGGTGTCGTTCCGCCGGAGTTCGGCGGCCTATTCGCTCTTGAGTTCGCGCGACATCATGGCCTCGACGGCCATGCGAGCGTCAAAGTCCTCGTAGCACAGCGCGTAGACCAGATTGGAGATGGGCATGTCGACGCCCATTTCGGCGGCGAGTCCGTGGATGACCTTCGAATTCCAGACGCCCTCGGCGACCATCTGCATCGAGCCGAGGATGTCCGCGATTTTCTCGCCGCGCCCGAGGCGTTCGCCGACGGTGTGGTTGCGCGAGTGGCGCGAAGTGCAGGTCACTATCAAGTCGCCGATGCCTGCGAGGCCGCTGAGCGTCTCCGGCAAGCCGCCGTAGGCGCAGACGAAACGCTTCATTTCGGCAAGACCCCGCGTGATGAGCGCCGCGCGCGTGTTGTCCCCGAAACCCATGCCGTCAGAGCAACCCACCGCTATCGCTATCACGTTCTTCACCGCGCCGCCGATTTCGACCCCTACCGGGTCTGAAGACGTGTAGACGCGGAACTTCGGCCCCGACCACACGCGCTGCACGCGCCTGGCCTTCTCCTGGTCGGCGCACGCCGCCACAATCGTGGTCGGTATGCCGCGCGAGACTTCCTCGGCGTGGGTGGGACCGGCGAGCGCCACCACGTCGCGCACGCCCAGAATCTCCTCGGCCAGTTCCGTCATGCGCCTGTGAGTCTTCTCGCAAAGCCCCTTCGTCAGCGAGACGACAAGCTGGTCCGGACGCACGAGACCGCGGAAACGCTCCGCGACCGGCGCGAAGAACTTGCTGGGCGCGGCGAGAACCACTATCTCCGCGCCGCACACCGCCTCCTCGCAATCCGCAGTCAAGCGCAGCGACTCCGGCAGCTCCACGCCTTTCAGGAATTTGTCGTTGCGGCGGGTGCGCTTCATTTCCTCGATGTATTCGGGAAACGCGCCCCACACCGTCACGTCATAACCGTAGCCGGCCAGAAGCATCGCGTTCGCCGTGCCCCATCCGCCGTCTCCTATTACCGCTATCTTTGTCGTCTGTGCCATGGAAAGTATTTTACCATATTCGCGCGCACCGCGCTTGAACGCAGGCCGCAACCGCCTGCGGCGATTTCAAAACGCGCATCACGCCGGCGCCCATAGAGTTTGCGCGAGGACGTGGTCGCGTCCGTCCGGCGCGCTGACGCGGTGGATGAATTCGCCGGGTGCTGTTTCGACGCCTTCAGCGAACACTTCCTCGCCGGCAAGCGTCTCGCTGCGGAAGACTATTTCGCAGGAGCGGCAGACGCCCGCCGATTCCGGCACGGTCTCAAGGAACCATTCCGCGTAATGAACGTTGTTGACATGGCCGTTCAAATCGATATCGGAGCGTTTCGCGCGGAATGAAAGCGCGTCTGCGCCGCGCTCCTTGCAGTTCCAGGCAAGACGCGAGAATTCGGCGTCTCCCAAAGCGGGCTGGCGCTCGTCGTTGGCCAGCCCGAAGACGGCCGGCGGGATGACGCTCGCACGGCGCGTCGCGAGGTCGATAATCATCCATTCCGTCGTGGCTGCGCCGATTCGTTCCGCGCCGAGGAAGAGCTCGAAGTCGCGCAGGGCGGTGATTTTGCGGCCCTTGCGCGGCCAGGTGACAATCGTTACGGCGTCTTCCCAGCGCGGGTAGCGCGACATGTCGAGCCTGAGGCGCGTAAGCACCCAGGAGATGTTGAGGCCCGCGCCGGCGAAATTGCTCTTGGAAAAGCCGAGTTCCTCGGCATTCAGCGATGCGGCCTCCTGGAGCAGATTAAGAAGCGCGGGCAGAGTGGCGAACCCCGAAGGGTTGCACTCTGCCGCGCGAATCTGCCAGGTATATGTACCGAGCGAAGCCACTTTAGGCGACGGCGCCGCCGGCGGCCTCTATCTTCGCCTTGGCGGCTTCAGAGCAAGGCACCTTGACGGTGAACTTCTTCGTCAGCTCGCCGGTGGCGAGGATTTTGACTTTCGGGCGCTTGTTGTCGTAGAGTCCGGCCTTTGCGAGCGTCTCGATTGTAATCTCGGCGCCGCTCTCGAACACCTTCTCCAGCGTGGAGACGTTGATGCCGAGCGCCTTGACGTTGAAGCGGGCGTTGTTGAAGCCGCGCTTCGGCAAGCGCCTGACGAGCGGCATCTGGCCGCCTTCGAAGCCGAGCTTCTGCTTGTGGCCCTTGCGCGCTGCCTGACCCTTGTGGCCGCGCGTGGACGTCTTGCCCATGCCCGAACCGCATCCGCGACCGACGCGTTTGCGGCGGTGGCGGGAACCGGGGGTGGCAACGAGGTTGTTAAGTTCCATTGTCTTTGACTCCTTTCCTTGCCTTGCCTTAGGCGCGAACCGCCGCAATCTCCTCGGCGGAGCGGAGCTTCGAGAGCGCGTTCATCGTGGCCTTCACCACGTTGAGACGGTTCTTCGAGCCGAGCGACTTGCCAATCGCGTCGCGGATGCCGGCAGCCTCGAGGACGGGGCGCATGCCGCCGCCGACGATGAGGCCGGTGCCGTCAGGCGCGGGCTTGAGAAGGACGCGGCCGCCGTCGCAGACGCCTTCGACGTCGTGCGGAATCGTCTTGCCGCGAAGCGTGACGCGGCGCATGTCCTTGCGAGCCGCCTCGCCGCCCTTGCGGATGGCATCGGAGACCTCGTTCGCCTTGCCGAAGCCGACGCCGACGCGCCCTTCGCGGTCGCCGACCACGATGACTGCGGAGAAGCTCATGCGGCGACCGCCCTTGACGGTCTTGGCGCAACGGTTGATGAATACG
>CAMZET010000120.1 GCA_947305825.1 uncultured Verrucomicrobiota bacterium | reverse complement strand
CAGTTGACTGTTAATCAATTGGTCGCTGGTTCGAATCCAGCCGCCCGAGCCAATGGGAAAAGCGTTTCACCCCCAAAAACCAAGGGTAAAACGCTTTTTTTGTGTCTGCGCGCCGCGCCTATGCGCTGGCGGCGGCGCGAGAAAAGTGTCGGCGGCGGGGATTCCCGCAGGCCGTTATCTGTAGTGGCCCGGCTGCCAGACGCGTATGACGGTGCCGTTGGGCTGCACCTGGTTTACGTAGCAGCCCTCCACCCATACCGGCTGCGGCGCGACGACGGGCTGCGGTGCAACGACCACCGGGGCCGAAGGCACCACGACAGGCTGCGGCGCGACAACCACGGGCGAGGGAGAGACTACTACGGGAGCCGGACGGGGAGTCCAGGCGTCGTAGAGCGCACCGCCGACTATGCCGCCCACTAAACCGGGCCAGAAATTGCGCCCTCCGCGTCCCCACAGCCCGCCGCCGTGGTGGTGGTGGTGATGGTGGTATCCGCCTCCGCGGTAGACCGGCGCGCGATGGTGCATCCCGCCGCCGTGATGCCCGCCAGGACCGCCGTGGTGCCCGCCAGGACCGCCGTGCGGCCCGGCGTATGCGAACGCCCCTACCGCCGCCACCGCTATCATTACTATTGCCTTCTTCATGGTCTTTCTCCTTTCTTGTTGCTTCCGGGGCGGTCCTTCGCCCCCTGCATTTGTGCTAGGAGTTCCAAGACTCCGTTTCTGACAGGAAATTCCTGACATATTATACCAAAATCCTCTCGTTCGCGCCTTGCTGCGCACGGCGGGGACTATCTGAAGCCCAGGAGTTTGTGGAGCTGCACGGAGAGCGACCAGTCGGGGAGGCGGGCAAGGACGGTTTTCGCGGAGGCGAAGTCGATGTTGCCGCCGCGCTCGCAGGGGGAAACGTACCAGTCGGTGGCGGAGATGCGTTCGCGCAGCGAGCGGCAGAAGGTTTCGACGTCGGCGGAGGAAGCGACGACGCGCACTTCATCCGCTCGCTCCAGGCGCAGGGAGTCGGGGAATTCGGCTTTCGGGGAGCAGGCGATGTAATCGACGAAGGCGAGCCACGGGGCGTCAGCCAAGGAAGAAGAACCGTTCGTCTCGACGGCAATCCAGAAGTTTTCGCGACGCAAGGCTGCCACAAGCGCTTCGATGCCGCGCACGATTGTCGGCTCGCCGCCGGTCAAAATGACGCTGCGCACGCGGTGCGAGCGGACTTCGGACATGATTTCGTCGAGCGAGGCAGAGAAACGAGCCGTACGGTCGGTATCGCACCACGGGCAGGCCAAGTTGCAGCCGGCGAAGCGAATGAAAACGCACTGGCGCCCGGCGTTGCGCCCTTCTCCCTGGAACGACTCGAAGATTTCGACGAGTTCAAAGCTTTCCATATCTGAAAAGCCTTTCGACGGTGATGTCGATAAACTCCGGGATTTCGAGCTGGAGAGCGTGCTTGTCGGAATCTATCAACGCAAGGTGCGCGGAGTCAGCGAACACGTCTTTGAGATAGATGGCGTTGTCGCGGCGCACGACCGGGTCGCGGTCGGCCTGGAAAATCGCGGTCGGGATTGAGCGGAGGCTGCCTTTCGCGTCTTCGAGAGCCTGTCGCAAATCGAGACGGCGCAGGTGGTCGAGGCCGGCGGCGAGGTTCTCGTCGCTGTCGGGCTCGTAGGCGGCGGCTTCGTCGCCGCCGGCGGCGAGTGTCGTCTTCAGTCCGAGGGAAAGCGCCTCGATGCGGCGCTCGGTCATGCCTGGCCAATTGTCGTCGCGCATCATGCGCGGCGTGGCGGCGACGAGGACGAGGCCGCGCACTTTCCCGGGGTCGCGCATGGCCAGCTCGAGGGCGTACGCCCCGCCCATGGACCAGCCGACGAGCACGACTCCTCGCCGCCTGTCGACGGCATCGAAGGCCGCGCGCGTCGCGCCGCTCAAGTGGTCACGGTAGGAGAAGATTTTGTCGCGCCGGAAGCGGCATTTCGCCCAAGCTCCCTCCGAAGCCGCCCAGCCGTTCAGCACGAAGACTTGCGGCCGCGAACAGGCTTCTTCGCAAAAGCGCACAATGCGCTTGGCGAGGGCTTGCTTGGACAGGAGGGGGAGTTTCAGCGCCATGCCGTCCGGCGTCACGAACGTTGCTTTGTTTGTCCGCGAGCCGAAACCGGCGCCTTGCGCCGTGACGTCGTTGAGCACGATGAGTTTCGCGCCTTTGTCGCGGCATTTTCGCCGCGCTTCTTCGAGGTCCTCGCTCGTCTCCGCCGCGAAGCCGACCTTGAAAGCGCAGTCGGCCTCGGCGAGGATGTCCGGGTTGCGCACAAGGCGCAAGCAGTCCGACATCTGGCTCTTCTTGAGTTTGCCCTGTGCGGTTTCGGCGGGGCGCCAGTCGGCTACGGCGGCGGTCGCCACGAAAACTGTCGCCGCGACGTCTGGGCCTGGCGGGGAAGCGAGGGCGGCATCCACGGCGGCTTTCATGTCTCGGGCCGAGACGACATCGACGCGCTCGATGCCATCGTGGGTTTTGAACTTGCAAGGTCCCGCGACAAGCACGGCGCGGTGGCCCAGCGCCGCCGCCGCTCGCGCCACCTCCACGCCCATGCGGCCAGTGGACGGATTGGAAAGAAAACGGACCGCATCGAGAAATTCCCGAGTCGGTCCGGCTGTTATGACAAAGCGAAGTTTCATCGCTTCAACTGGCGGCGCGCGGCCGCAGACGACGCGCATGCGCCGTCCGCTAGCCTTCGCGCTCGGCGGACGCTTTCTTCCTGGGCACCTTGCCGCTGTCGTTGTACACCACGACTCCGGAACCCTTGCGGATTACGCCAATCTGGTAGTACTGCTGATGCTGCGCCTTCAAGATGTTCGTCGCCTTCTCGAGCTCGGTCTTGGGAAGAATCACGACAAAGCCGATGCCCATGTTGAACACGCGGTACATCTCGTCGTGGTCGACCTTGCCCTGGCGCTCGATGAACTTGAAAATCGTAGGCGGCTGCCAGGAGTCGCGGTCGATTTCAGCGTTGACGGCCTTCGGCAGGACGCGCGGAATGTTGTCCGGGAAGCCGCCTCCGGTGATGTGCGCCATGCCGGTAATCTTCACGCCGCGCTCGAGCAGCTTGGCGACAGGCTTGAGGAACGACTTGTGGACGGCGAGGAGGGCATCGCCGAACGTCTGGTTCGTGCCGGGGAGCTTGTCCTGCCACGTGTAGCGGCAGAGGTCGAAGATGACGCGGCGAGCGAGCGAATAGCCGTTCGTCTGGAGGCCGCCGGACGGGAAGCCGAGAATCACGTCGCCGGCGCGTATGGACTTGCCGGTGATGAGGTTCTTCTTGGAGACATGGCCGACGATGGTGCCCACGAGGTCGTATTCGCCTGCCGGATAGAGACCGGGCATTTCGGCGGTCTCGCCGCCGAGGAGCGCCATCTTGTTCTCGCGGCACGCCTTGCAAAGCCCGGAGACGATTTGCTTGAACTGGTCTGCCTCGAACTTCGCCGCGCCCACGTAGTCCATGAAGAACAACGGCATCGCACCTTGCACCAGGATGTCGTTCACACAGTGGTTGACGATGTCCTGGCCGACGGTGTCGTGCTTGTTCATGAGCGCGGCCACTTTGAGCTTCGTGCCCACGCCGTCGGTGGAGGCGACGAGGATTTCGTCGCGCCCGGAGGGCACCTTGTGGAGCCCTCCGAACGCGCCAATCCCGCCGATGACGCTCAACGTCTTCGTGGAGGCGACCATCTCCTTGATGGAGTTGAGCGCCGCCATCTTGTTGTCTATATTGACACCCGCCTGCGCGTAGGCGGACTTGGAGGATTCGTTTCCTGCCATTTTCGTTCGCCTTTCCGCAGCGGCATTACAGCTTGTCGTTGGAGCCGAGGACGTTGACAATCTTGTGGATGTACATCTTCTTCATGTTCTCGCGCGCCGGGGTCAGGTACTGGCGCGGGTCGAAGTGGTCGGGATGCTCGGCGAAGTGCTGGCGGATCGCGGCCGTCATCGCCAGGCGCGAGTCGGAGTCGATGTTGATCTTGCAGACGGCGCTCTTGGCCGCTTCGCGCAGCTGCTCTTCCGGAATGCCCACCGCGTCGGGAAGCTTGCCGCCGAACTTGTTGATTGTATCGACTTCTTCCTGCGGGACGGAGCTCGAGCCGTGGAGGACAATCGGGAAGCCGGGGAGCTTCTTCTCGATGGCGTGGAGGATGTCGAAAGCGAGCGGCGGCGGGATGAGCTTGCCGGTCTTGGGGTCGCGAGTGCACTGCGCCGGCGTGAACTTGTAGGCGCCGTGGCTCGTGCCGATGGAAATCGCCAGCGAGTCGCAGCCCGTGCGCGTCGAGAAGTCAATCACTTCCTCGGGCTTCGTGTAGTGGCTCTCGGCGGCGGAGACTTCGTCTTCAACGCCGGCGAGCACGCCCAGCTCCGCCTCGACCGTCACGTCGTACTGGTGCGCGAAATCGACGACCTTCTTCGTCAGGGCGATGTTCTCCTCGTAAGGAAGGTGGGAGCCGTCAATCATCACGCTCGAGAAGCCGGTCTCGATGCAGCTCTTGCACGTCTCGAAGCTGTCGCCGTGGTCGAGGTGGAGGACAATCTGCGGGTTCTCGCAGCCGAGCTCCTTGGCGTAGGCGACGGCGCCTTCAGCCATATAGCGGAGGATGGTCGGGTTCGCATACTTGCGGGCGCCCTTGGAGACCTGCATGATGACGGGAGAACGCGTCTCGACGGCAGCCTGGACGATAGCCTGCATCTGCTCCATCGTGTTGAAGTTGAACGCCGGTATCGCATAGCCGCCCTTGACGGCCTTGGCGAACATTTCGCGCGTGTTGACGAGTCCGAGATCCTTGTAATTGACCATCTTCTTCTCACATTTGCCCTGCGCCCGAAGGTTCTTCCAGGACCCGCCCTGGCGCAGCGTGGAAGCGAACTCTGGTGGGCTATAGTGGATTCGAACCACTGACCTCTTCCATGTCAAGGAAGCG
>CAMZET010000119.1 GCA_947305825.1 uncultured Verrucomicrobiota bacterium | reverse complement strand
GGCATGGGCTTCCTGTCGTTTGTGAACACTATCAGCGCCGGGCGGTAGGTCATGAACCCCCTGATGCGCTTGACGCGCTCATCGTGCGGGAGGGATTCCATGTAGGAAACCTCCGCATTGCCCATGACCTGTATCCGACGGGACTCGAAATCCTTGTAGAAGCCGGTGAGCGCGAGGCCGGGGCGGTTGAGGATGGGCTCCTCGATGACGCGCCCCATGCGCTCTTCGCCGGCCAGCACCGAGAGGGAAAGCCTCGCCCGGCCGGCTTCCAAGAAGTCGGCTACGGTGAAGACCGTTCCCCCTCGCGAGGCGCTGGTCGGCAGTCGTTCCATGACGTCGTTCCCAGGCGGCCGCGACTAGTTCTTGGCGGACGCAGCGCGCTGCTTGCGCACAGTCCCCTTGCGCGCCTTGACGCGCATGCGCAGAAGCTGCCTCTCCGCGCGTGCCGCCGCCGTGTCTATCACGCTCTTGGCGCTTTCGGAGAACTCCTTCGCCCCGACGGCTATCTCGCCCAGACGGTTTGCCACAACTTCCGCCATGTACATGTGCTTCTTCACATCGACGTCGATGACGATCGAAACCTTTGTCACCTTGGGGAAATTCTCTTTGAGACGAGCCATGCGCTTCTCGGCGTACTCCTTGAGAGCTTCGATACGCACGTCGCTGTGGCGCATTGTCACTTCTATGCTCATTAGTGCCTCCTTGTCTTTTTGGTTTCTTTGCGGGTTGTCACATCTTGTTTGTCACATTCTGAATGCCGTGCCGAGGTATCTGGCGCGGACGTCCGGGTCAGCCACGAGGTCGGCCGGGGTCCCCTCCTTGAGAAGCCGCCCGTTGTCCACCATGTATGCGCGGTCGACCACGGAAAGCGTCTCGCGCACGTTGTGGTCGGTGATGATTATGCCCAGCCCCTTCTTGGCGAGGGAGCGGACGATGTCCTGGATTTCGTTGACGGAGAGCGGGTCTACGCCGGCGAAAGGTTCGTCGAGCATGAGGATGGCCGGGTTTCGGACGAGGGCGCGGGCGATTTCGAGTTTTCTGCGCTCGCCGCCGGAGAGCGTGTATGCGGGCTGCTTGGCGACTTTCATTAGGTCGAAAGGCGCAAGCAGCTCCTCGGCGCGCTTGGCGCGTTCGCGCGAGCCCATGTGCAGCGTCTCGAGGATGGCCATCACGTTGTTCCAGACGGAAAGCTTGCGGAATACCGACGGCTCCTGGGCGAGGTAACCGAGGCCGCGGCGGGCGCGCTGGAACACTGGAAGAGACGTGATGTCCTCGCCCCGGAACACGACTTTTCCGCCGTCCGGCTTCACGAGCCCGACCACCATGTAGAACGTGGTCGTCTTGCCGGCGCCGTTAGGGCCGAGAAGGCCGACGACCTCGCCGCAGCGGCACGACACGTCCATGCCGTTGACGACCGTCCTGTCGCCGTAGATTTTGACGAGGCCGGAAGCGACGAGATCCGGCTCCGTGTCCGGGTCGCCCTTCCGCGCACCGCCGACGGCCTCCGCCGCCATCGCGCTCATGGCCTCCGCCACTATGTCCTTTTCCTCTTCCATGTCCTAGAATACTCTTCCGCTTCTTGCGCTTGCACTGCAAAACTCCGATGGAGAGCCCTCCGCGCGCCGCTATTTGCCCAGCAGCTTCTTGGCGCCCTCCTTGCCGCCGAGGTCGCCCGTGTCGAGCGTGACCTTGGAGCCTTCGACCTCCACCTGTTCGGAATCAATCCAGAAAGTAATCTTGCGCCCTTCGACCTCGCTCTTGCGCTTGCCGTTGTCCGCCAGGCGCGCCATGACGCCCTTGCCGTCGCCGTACATGACGACCTTGCCGACGCTGCGCGTGTAGGCGGCCTTGGCGCACGAGCCGACGCGCGTCTCGTTCGTTATGCTCACGTTGCCGATGGCCACGATGCGCTTGAGCTCGTTCGTGCCGTCGAGGAATACGTAGAGCTGGTCGGAATGCATCTGGTATTCGGCGTCTTCGACGAAGACGTTGCGGTCGAACATTATGACGCCTTCGCGGCGGTCGTAGTCCGTGCGCTCGCTGGTAATCCTGACGCTGCGCGGCATTTCCGCGTCCGGCTTTTTCGGCTTCTCTGCTTCCGGCGCCGACTCCGCGGTAACAGGTTCCGCGGCAACAGGCGGCTCCGCGGCAACAGGCGGCTCCGCGGCGGCCGGTTCCACCTCCGCCAGCGTTTCCTCGGTTGCCGGTGCGGGTTCGGCCTCGACCGGCTCAGCGGCAGCGGCCTCGGTAGCAACCTGCTCGGCGGCTGGTTCGCCGGCGGCGGGGGCCTCGGCAGCGATTTCGGCGGCTTCCGCCGTCGGCTCGGCAGCAGCCGGCTCGGCAGCAGCCGGTGTCGCCGCCTCCGCCGGCGCCTCGACAGCGGCCGGCACGCTCGCCAAATCGCCCAGAAGCGACTGCGCAAAGAACAATGTCGCAAACAATATTGTCACAGTTTTAGACCTCCAAGTTTCAAGTCGGTTGACACGATTTCCGTTCCGTCAGTAATCATCACGTACTCTTCCTCGAGCGAAAAATAGACGCCGGCGCCCTTCACGCGAGTGCCTCCGTAGGTTATCTCGGCCAGGCCCTGCGCCCAGCCGCTCTTCGCCTTGCGGTCCACGACGCAGTTCTGCGCGGCGACCTTGGCGACGATTTCGCCGCTTTCAGAGAACTGGCAGACCTCGACGCCCTCGCCCCACACGTAGCCTGTCTCGAGGAAGAACTGCGCGCGCCGCGCCGAAACGCTCGCCTTCACCGAACCGTCCGGATAGTTTTCGATGGGGACGATGACATTCTCTGCGGGGGCCTTGACGGCGGCGGCGCACTCTTCGAAAGCGCCGCGTAGGCGCATCGCCTCGTCACAGAGCGCGGTGCGCTTCTCCAGCCACGAGCGCGCGCTGAACTTCCGGCTCTCGACCGGACGCTCCGCCGCACCGCGCACCCGCGACGCCGCAAACGCTCCGCCGCCGGCAGCCGCCAAGGCAACCGCCAGCACAAGCCGCAGATATATTGCACCGTTCCTCAAGAATGCACTACCTCGTGTATCTTCAACAGCGTTTTCCAAAGAGCCTTCACCTCGGAGAACTTTATGGCGTTTGCCGCATCGCTCTTCGCGACGCTCGGCTCCATGTGCGTCTCCATGAACACGCCGTCCACGCCTGTCGCGACGGCGGCGCGGGCGAGCGCAGGAGCGTACTTGCCGTCTCCGCCCGAACCGGTCCCGAGCCCACCTGGGCGCTGCACGGAGTGCGTCGCGTCCATCACCACCGGATAGCCCAGCTCGCGCATAATCAGCAGCGAGCGCATATCAGCGACCAGGTTGTGGTAGCCGAAAGACGCGCCGCGTTCGCACAGCAGTATGCGCGTGTTGCCGGTGGACTCGATTTTCTTCACGACCTGCGCCATGTCCTCCGGAGCCATGAACTGCCCCTTCTTCACGTTCACGACGGCGCCGGTCTCGCCGGCCGCCACCACCAAATCGGTCTGCCGCGCCAGAAACGCCGGTATCTGGAGAATGTCGCACACCTCCGCAACGCGCTTGCACTGCCACGGCTCATGCACGTCCGTCACGACCGGCACGCCGAAAGTCGAACGCACCTCGGCGAGGATTTCCAGCCCCGCGTCGATGCCGGGGCCGCGGAACGAATCGACGCTCGTCCTGTTCGCCTTGTCGAAACTCGCCTTGAACACGAAACCGACCTTCAACTCGTTCGCGAGCGCAGTCAAGCGCTTGGCCAAATCCAGCGCCATTTCACGCGATTCGATGACGCACGGCCCCGCCATGAACGACAGGCTGCCGTCGCCAAACACCACTCCTTTGTCTACCGCGACTTTCCTCATGCCATATATTATACCATATTTTCGCCTCCCGTGGGGGCGCAATGGGAGCAGGAGTTACTGGAGGTTCCCCATTTTTTTCGTGGCTGGCGGCACTTGCCGGAGGGCTGCGCGCTTTCCGTCTGTCCCCGGCATTGTTTCAATAGACAGCATTGACCTCCTGCCATGGACTTCGGTATACCAAAACCAAGAAGGAGGTCAACGCCGTGCATGACACCAAACTCGCCGCCAAATTGCAAGGGTAGGAGTCAGGAGTTGAGAGTTAGGAGTTGGGAGTTGGGCGAGGGTGGGGTAGTGGGGGGACCCGGGTGTAGCGGGGTGCTGGACCCGGATGTAGCGGGGTGCTGGACCCGGGTGTGGCGGGGTGCTGGACCCGGGTGTAGCGGGGTGCTGGACCCGGGTGTGGCGGGGTGCTGGACCCGGGTGTGGCGGGGAGCCGGGCCCGCCGCTCCCTATGCGCACCAGCGCCCTTCCATGCAGTCTTCTGGGACAATCGCAAGCCACTAAAAAAGAGGTGCTGCGGCGGCTTTCATAGATGGTGGCGGCGGGCGGCGGACAATGACAGGCGGGCGATGTCAGGCGGCAAGACAGGCGAGGGCATTTTTGGTATAATATGTGCCCATGGGAAAACTGCGCACATTTCTGGCGGCATCGGCCGTCTTGGCGGCCACGGGTTCGTACGGCTCGTGGTACTGGCCGTTCGGCTCGTCGGACGACGACGAGTCGCGCCCGCAGCGCGTTTCTGAGCTGCTCGCACCGGCGTCCGGCTACATAGAGAAAGCCTCCGAATACGCCGAGGAAGGAAAGCTTGACGAAGCCATCGCCGAATACGAGAAGGCGCTGGAGGAACTCGACCGCGTCGAGACGGAGAATGCGGAGCGGGCGAAGAACGCGGAGTTCGACACGCTGCGCAACAAGCGGGTGCAGACGCGCACGGCTATCGACACTCTGCGCATGAAGCGCGTGATGGACTCTTCGCGCCGCGTCGCGATTACGGACACGGAGAAGCTAGAAGCGGAATACGCGAAGATGCTGGAGGAGCGGCGCAACGCCCGCAGCGGCAAGCCGCAGGGCGAAGTGCGCGACGAGACGCGCCTGGTGAACGAGGGCGTGCTGCAGAAATACATCATTGACGGCAACAGCCC
>CAMZET010000118.1 GCA_947305825.1 uncultured Verrucomicrobiota bacterium | reverse complement strand
CTTGTAAGTTCCATGTCAGGCAGTATACCAAATTCTGGTTCGCTGGAATAGTGGCCGAGCCGATGGTGTAAGCGTTTTTGCGAAGTGCGAGAGGTGATGGGGTGTCCGGCATGGCAGGAGGTCGCTTTCCACAAAAATCCGTGAAGAGCCAAAATTCTTCCTTTTCTCCTGCTTGTTCCGACCCTTTGTCTCTGTTGACTTTCTGCCTCGCAACTGAGCGCAAAAGCGTTCGCGAGGGTGTGCGGAGCGGCGCGACGCCCTGGCGTTCGCAACTCACCTGCCTTGCTGCCAGCGTTTGATACGGTGCGAAAAGCGCGAAATTGCGATGCAGAAGGCAAGAGCGAGAAAAAAGGGGAAACAGCCCCCTTGCGCGGCGGTGTCAGAAAGTGTATAATAGTGTCACGATATGTCAAGCGAAGTCGAACAGAGTGCCGCGAAGGAGGCGGCGGCGAGGTCGGGGATCCTAACGGGTCGCTACGACCACGCGCTCGACCCGAAGAAGCGCCTAACGATACCGCGAGGGTGGCGGCGCGCGATGGGAGACCCCGAGTTCGTCTATGTCATGCCTGACAGGAAGGAGAAGTGCATCAATCTTCTGCCGAAGGCGGAGATGGACGCCTTGCTTGCGAGGGTGCGCGAGAAGGCGCTGTTCGATCCTGCGTTGAACAAGGTTCTGCAGGTGATAGGTTCGATGAGCGAGCAGCTGGAGCTTGACGTGCAGGGGCGCATACGCATCAGCGACAGGCTGCTGCGATTTGCGAATCTGACGGGCGTGGTGTCGATGGTAGGCGCGGTGCGCATGGTGAAGATATGGGATCCCGCGGCGCTGGCGCCGGAGGGCGAGGTAGACCAGGCGTCTCTCGACGCCGCATTGCAGGAGGCCGGGTTGTGAGTGCGGCTTTCCATGCGTCGGTAATGCTGCGCGAGGCAGTGGATTTCCTGGCAGTGAAGCCTGGCGGACGCTACGTGGATGGGACTCTGGGGCGCGCGGGGCATTCGGCGGAAATCGTCCGCCGCGGCGGGACGGTGCTTGGGATAGACCGCGACGACGATGCTCTTCGCGACGTGGCGGCGCTCGGCATCGGCGCTTTGAAGACGGTCAAGGGCCGACATGGCGACATCGCTCGCCTGGTCGCCCAAAACGGATGGGAGGCTGTAGATGGAATATTGCTTGATTTGGGTACGTCAAGTCCTCAGTTGGATGAAGCCGGACGTGGGTTCAGCTTTATGCGCTCGGGACCCCTTGACATGCGGATGGATCGGACGCAGCAATTGACTGCGGCCGAGGCAGTGAACACGTGGAGCGCCGAGAGGCTGGAAGAGGTTTTTCGGACGCTGGGAGAAGAGCCGAAGGCGAGACGGCTGGCCAGAGCCATAGTCGACGAACGCGTACCTAGGCCGTTCGCGACTACAGGCGATTTGGCTGGCTTTATCGAGCGGCTGGAGGGCAGACGCGGCGCGCGCCATCCCGCGACGCGTGTGTTCCAGGCGCTGCGGATGGCGGTTAACGACGAGATGGGGGAATTGAAGCGCGCGCTAGCGGACGGGGTAAGGCTGCTTGCGCCAGGGGGGCGCTTCGTTGTCATTGCGTTCGAGTCTCTGACCGACCGCGTGGTGAAGCGGTTTTTCGCTTCGCACGTAGGGCGCATGGAGTCTCTGCAGGGGGGCGGGGAGCGATGGGTCGGCGAGCTGCCGAGGGCGCTTGCGGTGACCCGCAAGGCCGTAACAGCAGGCGAGGAAGAACTCGCTGGGAACGCGCGTGCGCGCAGCGCCAAATTGCGCGCAATCGAAATCACGGCGCCTTGACGACGCCGGCAGAAATGGAGGGACGAACATGAAGCAGAACCGCAAGGTGTCGAACAAAATGTCCGTTGTCGCGAGGAATTCCACGGCGGTCGGCGCCATAGTCGCTTCAGGCCTCGTAGCGGCAATCCTCTATATTTGCGCGTCGTCGTCGTGCACGCAGCTGCACAACCGCGTGGGTGCGAAGGAAAAGCTCCTCGAGCGTCTCGAGGCCGAGCGCGAGCGCGAAAGCGCCAGGTGGGAGGAGATGAAGACGCCTGAAAGGCTTGAGCAGGCGCTGGCGAAGCACGGACTTGCCATGCGCTACGCCAAGCCGAGCCAGATAGTGCGGCTGCGGGCGGACGGGCGTCCCGTGCCTGGCCAGCTTTCAGTCGCTCGCGAGGCGCAGCGTTCGCGCAGCGCCGTCACCGCAAGCTATTCCGCCGCCGGCCAGAAGCGCCGCGTACGCTAGCGTTTCTTCTACGCACTCGGCTACGTTCCGCATTACAGTCTTTGCACGATGCGCGGCGAGGGTATCAGGTTCTGGCTTCCGGTCGCCTTTGCGAGCGTGTTCGCGCTCTATACTTCTCAGAAGTTGCTCCGTACGCATTTCAACGAGGAGATAGCCGAGCCGAACTACGAGTTCGAGCGCGAGGTTCCGGCGTGCCGGGGGTCGATATTCGATTCGACCGGGCGCGTAAGCCCGCTTGTCAAGTCCGTGCCGTGCTGGGAATACCGCCTGGACCCTGTGGCGCTGACAAACCGCAGCGTACGCACGAAGATGAAAGGGCGCGACGGCAAATACGCGGGCAAGCGGACGCGCGAGGCAATATGCGGGACGATAGCGCGTGCGCTTGGATTGGACTACGCCAAAGTGCTGGCGATGAGCAGGAATCCGGCCAAGCGCTACCAGTATTTGGCGCAGTCGTCGGACCAGGGAGCGCACGACATTCTGAAGAATCCGCGCCTCGTGTCCGGCGTTGCGATAGAGGACAGGCAGATAAGGCAGTATTTCCACAACCGTAGGCTCTGCCACGTGATAGGCGCAATCAACAAGGAAGGTGTGGGGTCGGCCGGACTGGAGCTGAAGTACGACAAGTATCTATCTGGAGTGCCTGGTCGCATACGCGGCTGCCGCGACGCGAGAGGCAACGAGCTCTACGACAAGCGCATAGAGACGGTGAAGCCTGTTCCCGGCGCGGATATTCGCCTGACGATAGACCATAATTTGCAGTACGAGGCGGAGACGGCGCTGGCGGCAGGGATAAAAGAATATGGGGCGGCGACCGGCTGGTGCGTGGTGCTGGACGCGAAGACCGGAGCGGTGCTGGCGCTCGCTTCGTATCCGGACTTCAATCCGCTGTCGTTCGGGCGGGCGAGCGACAGCGCGAAACTCAACCGCGTCACGTCGATTACCTACGAGCCCGGAAGCGTGATGAAGGTGATAACGGCGGCCGCGGCGCTGGAGGCGGGCATCGCCACGCCGAACACGCTTTACAGCACCAAGCGCGCCGACGAGCGCTACTATCGTCTGCCCGGCGACGGCAGCCACGTCTGGGAGCCGTTCATGTCCGTGCGCGACGCAATCGTCCATTCTTCCAATATCGTCATAGGCAAGCTGGGCTGCGATTTGGGGCCCGAACGGCTATGGACGGCGATGGACAAGTTTGGCTTCGGCTCGAAGACGGGCATAGAGATTCCCGGCGAGGAGGCGGGCATCCTTCCGCCTTGGCGCAAATGGGACAAGGTGAAGTGGTCGCGCGCGCCCATAGGGCAAGGGGTCGCCGTCACGGCGATACAGTTGGCGAGCGCGTACCAGGCGATAGCCAACGACGGAGTGCGGATGCGCCCGCACCTCGTCTCGCGCATCACCGCAGCCGACGGCCACGACATCGTCTCCAACGTCCCGGCGGTAGTCTCGCGCCCCATATCGCGTTCGACGTCGAGGCGAGTTAGGCAGATGATGCTTGGCGTAGCATCGCGCGAGGGCACGGCTCGCCGCGCCGCAATCAGGGGCTACTCGGTTGCGGGCAAGACCGGCACCGCTCAGAAGGTAGTGAACGGCAAGTACTCCGACCATCTCTACAGGGCCACTTTCTGCGGCATCGTCCCGTCCGGCGTCGTCATGCGCAGCGAAGGCGACCGCGCCCCGCAACCCCCGCGCTTCGTCGCGCTCGTCACCCTCGACTTCGAGCAGCGCACCAAGTACCATCAAGGAGGAAACTCCGCCGCGCCCATATTCCGCAGAATCGCCACCGCCGCGCTCAGGTATCTCGAAGTCGAGCCAGACCGCCCGGACGAACTTCTCGAGTTCGAAGACGATGACGAATTCGACCGCATCATGGACGAGCGGGCCGCAGCCATAGAGACCGACTAGCGCACCGCCTGCCACGCTATATGATACCTTGCCGCTTCTTCGCCGAATCAGGTGTGGAACACGCCAAAAATTCTTCAACTTTCCCCTTGCATTCGCGGCGAAAATAATGTAATATTTTCACCAAACTCTAAGGAGGCTCTGCAAGAATTGAACAACGACTTCCTGGTCTTCGACCACGTGACAAAACGCTTCGGCGCGATGACCGCCGTCGACAACGTGACGCTCGCCATCAACAAGGGCGAATTCTTCTCGCTGCTCGGTCCGTCCGGCTGCGGGAAGACGACGCTTCTGCGGATGCTCGGAGGCTTCGAGCGCCCCGATTCCGGCCGCATCTACCTGGAAGGCAAGGACATAACCGACCTGCCGCCAAACCAGCGGCGCATCCACACCGTCTTCCAGAACTACGCGCTGTTCCCGACGATGACGATTTGGGACAATATCGCGTTTTCGCTCAAATTGGCGAAGAAGCCGAAGGCGGAAATAGAGGAGGCGGTCGATGGAATACTGGAGATGATTCAGCTTTCCGACCAGGCTTGGAAGTATCCGGCGCAGCTTTCCGGCGGGCAGAAGCAGCGCGTTGCGATAGCGCGCGCGCTCGTCGACCGTCCACAGGTGCTTCTCCTGGACGAGCCTCTTGCAGCGCTCGACTTGAAATTGCGCCAGCACATGCTCATCGAACTCGATGCCATACACGCCCAGGTCGGCATCACGTTCCTGTACGTCACGCACGACCAGGGCGAGGCGATGTCGTTGTCAGACCGCATAGCGGTGATAAACCGGGGGAAGGTGGAGCAGCTAGACGGGCCGGCGAAAATCTACGAGGCGCCGGCGTCGCGCTTCGTCGCTTCTTTCA
>CAMZET010000117.1 GCA_947305825.1 uncultured Verrucomicrobiota bacterium | reverse complement strand
TTCGTGGCGTCATGCCGCAGTCGGCGTCGCTAGGGCAGGTCAGCCCGGACGGCATAGAAGGCCGCGCCGGCGGGAGGGTCCGGGTCGGCGAGAGCGGTGCGCGAGGCTGCCGCATCCACGACCGCCACGACCTCGGCATCGCTTCCCGCTTCTTCTTCTTCTTCTTCTTCGCCGCCGCCGCCGTCGCCTGAATTGTAGAGCGCGCGCGGCGAGCCGGCGCGCACAAGGCTGTATCGGAGTCCGGGAATCGTCTTCACGCCTATCGACAAGGCGCGAGGAGAGCCGGCCATCGCGAGCGGCGCGATTTCGTCGCCGGCGTCGGAGAATTCCGGGCGGACCGCGATGGCCTCGCCCTCGACGCTCGCCGACGCTTCAGGCGCGAGAGCGACGGCGCCGGTCGCGGCGTCCACGGAAATTATTTCGTGTTCTCCCGACTCTAACGCGAGCACGGTGCGTACGCCGCCGGGCACGCCGAGCGCCGTCCGCACCGACGGCGCAAGCGACACCTTGGAGACGGCGGCGCCGTCCGGCACGTCCATCTTTGCTGTCTCGCCGCGCAGCGCGACATTGAAGCTGCCGTCGCCGTTGCGCGTCACCGTGCACGCTTCGGGGCTGTCAGTCCACGGCCCGACCGCGATTTCCGCAAGGACTGCATTGTTCCCTATCTTAACCAGGGCCGCCTGGCCTTCCGGTAGCCCGGTGACGGCGATGGCTTCCGGAAGATCCTCCCCGTCGACCACTGCACGGCGCTCCAAAAGCGTGACGACGTTGCCCGTCGCCCACGTCTTCTTGGCCGCAAAAAGCAGCCTGGCGCCATCGTCCACGGTGAGCGTCCAGAGCGCAATCCCAACAGGCGCGCTCACCGTGCCTTCGCGAATAGTAAGGTCATCCAGCCTAGCTCTCGCGAGGTCGAGTCGGCCCGCGCCGGTCTTGACGATGGAGACGACATACGGGTCTGCCTTGCTCTTGTCCCAGTATGCGGACAGACGGCTGTCCCTGCCGAGAGCCCCGACGGTGACGACGGTGTATTTGCTGCTGAACCACGCTCCGTCGAAGCCGCCGAAACTGACGCTGCCGCGCGCCATGTCGTGGACGCCTGGCTCGGACAGCCCGGCGCTGTGGCCTATGTGCACGAACGTGTTCGTGCCGCCGGCGTTTTCGCCTTCCCATCTGACGACGCAATCCGCCGCGCCGCCTTCCGTGTACATGTCGCCGCAAAAGCCGTTGTTGTCGCCGCCGAAACTGGCGACGCCGCCTTGCGTGTCGGAAAAGCGGACCTTGTAGCAGCCCGCGCCGCTTATGTTCCCCTGGATATGGATGGCGCCGGCGTAGGAAACGTCGCTGACTGCGCAAAACCAGTTGGTCGTGCCGGGCGTCATTGCGATATTGACGCTGTTCGTCTGCGGCACGTTGTTCGGGCTGGAAAAGCCGGAATCGGCAAGCGTGACGACGGCGTCGCCGGCGACGGCGGCGGCCGTGAGAGTGCAGTGCGAACCCGGAGAGCCCGCCAGCGTCACTGACGCGCGGAAGCACACGTTCGACGCCGACGCCGGCGAGGACAGCTCCACCCTGGCCGCGCTGTCGAACACCGCCACGTCGCGCGCCGCATCCGACGGGAACTCTTCCGTCGGCGAACCGTCCTCCAGCAGCCAGTTGCCCGCATCGTTCCATTTCCCTTGCGCTATCGCGGGATTCCACTTGAAGCTGCGCGTCCCGTGCGCATCCGCGCCAAACGCGGGCATTTGCGTGGAAACGGCCGCCGCCAGACACGTGAAGATAAAAGCGCACGGCACACACGGTTCGATTTTCATAGGTCGACTTTCTCCATTTCCGCTTCCAATTCGACGGCATCTACCGTTCCAAACAGAATTATATCACATACACCCCATTTCGTGCAAGCGCGAATTGGGGATTTTTGGTAAAATATGCGCCAACATGAAACTTCGAATATCGATGGGCAAGGCGGCGCTGGTCGCGGCGGCTGGCTTTGCTGTGTCTGGGGCGTGCGCGGACGATTGGCCGTTCGTCCTGCCGGGCGGCGTTTCCCTGAAACCCGTAACCGTCTATCGCAACTGGGTTGACGACGGCAATGGCGGCGGCGCCTGGGCCGATTCCGACCGCAGCTTCCCGCACGGCAACGCTTCCGTCCGTTTCGTCATGGAGAATCCGTCGCGCCTGGCGCAGTCGGTGTCGTTAGAGATGCCGCTGTCCGTCGAGCGCGAAAGCACCGGCACCGGCGTCACGCGCTTGACGGCGCTCGTGGACTTGCCGCCGGAATCCACGAAGACCGTCGACATACCCGTTCCGTATGCGCTCTACCGCCGTGGCTACGCTTTTGCCGAGCGTCAACCGTGGGTGGTGCGCGACTCCGGCGGCGCAGCGCACAGGCTTCCGGGCCATCGCCTTTGCGACGATTTTCTGCCTGACTACCAGCGAGGCAGCACCAGTCCGCGCTTCCCGATGTCTTGCGGGCCCAAGGCTGCGCCGTGCGCGACGTCCGACCTGCTCGTGGCCGCTACGCCGGCGGCGCGGAACGTGCTCGTCGCCGGAAAGAAGCCCGACGGCGGCAAGGAGCAGCACGTCATTTCGGCGCCGGACTTCTCGCTTTTCCGCCGCTGGCAGGAATTGGCGGTGTTCGATGCCGTGGTTCTCTCCGCCGACGAATACGACGCCTTGCCCGCGGAAACCGGGGAGATGCTGCTCGACTACGCGGCGGCGGGCGGTTCGCTCGTCTGGGCGGGCGAGCGCGGCTACTTCGGCGCGTACGGGTTCGGCGAGATATTCCGCTGGGACGGCGCGGACGCGCAGGCCGCGTGGGCGGCGGCGCGGCTCGGGCGTGAACGCCTGGGCGCCACGTGCGCCTGCGACAACAAGGCGGCGGAATTGCAGGCCGCCGCGCGCGCCGACACACCCTTCGCCGCCATCATCCTCGTGCTCCTGGCCTTCACCGTCCTCGCCGGCCCCGTCGCGCTTTTCGTGCTCGCCCGCTGCAACCGCCGTATCGCCGTCCTCTGGGTTTTTCCGGCGGCGGCAGTCCTCTTCTCCTTCGCCGTCGCCGCCGTCATCGTCCTCCGCAATGGCGTCACGCCGCGCCTTCACCAATTCTCTCAGACGCTCATCGACGAACGCGCTGGCAGGGCCGTCACCGTCCAAAACGACATATTCGTATCCCCGATTCCGCTCATCTCGCCGATTGTCTACGACGCGAAGGACAGCCTCGTGTCCTATTCGTCGGGCGAGCGAAGTTTCGGTTCTGCCGTGGTGTTCTCGGACGGGCGCTTCGAGTTCTACGGCGGCTGGACGCCGCCGCTGTGGCCGGTCTCGTTCCGCTCCGTCACGGTGCGCGACATCGCGCTGTGGAGCGAGGAGGGCGAGCGCGTGTCGCTGCCGTATGCAGGGCGCCTCGGGAAGAGGACTGTCGACGCGAGCGTGGAAAGGAGGGCGGCGAAGTGAAGATTGAGGTGAAGAACCTGACAAAGGTGTTCGGAAGCACCGTGGCCGTGGACGACCTTTCGTTCGAGTTCGGCAGCGGCCAGATTCTCGGTTTCGCCGGCCCGAACGGCTCTGGGAAGACTACCACGATGAACATCATGGCCACGCTGGACGAGCCGACGAAAGGGGACGTGCTCGTCGACGGGCGCTCGGTGGTCGACTATCCCGGCGAGATGCGCTCGCTCATCGGCTTCATGCCGGATTTCCTGCCGTCGCAGAACGACATTTCGGTGCATGAATACCTCGATTTCTTCGCGCGTTCGAGCGGCCTTTCAGGGCGTACTTTGCGCAACCGCGTCGCGGAAATAGAGGATTTCACGGGCGTCGAGCCGATACGCGACAAGGTGCTCTCCGCGCTTTCGCGCGGGATGAAGCAGCGCGTCTCCCTCGCACGCGCCATAGTCCACGACCCCAAACTGCTGATTATGGACGAGCCGGCCAACGGGCTCGACCCGCGCGCACGCATGGAATTCCGCACCTACGCCAAGCGTCTCGCCGAACAGGGCAAGGCCGTGCTCATTTCCAGCCACATCCTCTCCGACCTCAACGAAATATGCAACGGCTGCCTCATCGTCGAGCGCGGCCGCCTCGTCAAGCGCATCGACGGCGACTTGAAGAACATGGATTTGGAGAGCGTGTTCCTCGAATTCACCAAGGGGGAAGTGCAATGAGAATCAATCCTTTCACGGTCAAGGAGCTCCGGCAGCTCACGCGCTCCAAGGCGATTTCCGGCACTCTCGTCGCGTTTCTCTTCGTCTGCCTTCTCGTTTGCTACCTGACGCCGATAAACTACGGCATACGCCACGACACCGGACTGCTGTGCTTCGTGGCGATACTGTTCGTGCTGTCGTTCGTGCTGGGGCTGGTGCTGCCGGTAGACGTCTACCAGCGCTTGACGAAAGAGCGCGGCACGAAGCGAAGCGCGGCGGATTTCACGCTTCTCACGGCGCTTGGCCCGGCGGACGTGATAGACGGCAAGATACACGCGGCGTTCGTGCTGATGGTGCTGTACACGACGGCGGCGATGCCGTTTGCGGTGGTGGCGTATCTTCTGCACGGGGTGTCGTTCGCGTACATGGCGCAGTCGCTGGCGGCCGTGTTTTTCACGTCGCTCGCGATGGTTCATTTGATGCTGGCGGCGGCGTCGCTGAAGCTGCCGCTCGTTCTGCGCAACACGATATGCGCGATTGCGGTGTTTGCGCTGTGCTGCGCCGCGTGCCCGATATTTGCCGAGGCATTGTTTTTCGACGGCACATACGGCAGCGTCCACGGTTTTGCTTTGCTGCTGGCGATTTTGGCGACGGCGTGCCTTTTGCTGCGCGGCGCGGCGATTGCGTTTTTCTCGCCGGCTGTCGTCGAGCGCGACAGGCCGCTGCGCATGGCGGTGCTAATCTGCCTTGTCGGCTGGTACTGCTATGCTCTGTGGCCGATGGAGAGCGGCGACGCCGGCGCGGTGCGCGACCGGCTGACGGCGTTGGCGGTATTCGGGACGCTGCTTTCGGCGGCGCTGGCGGCGTACGCCTCCGCGCAGCCGGCGCGGCGTTCCCGCCGGAT
>CAMZET010000116.1 GCA_947305825.1 uncultured Verrucomicrobiota bacterium | reverse complement strand
ACATCCCACAGCCAACAGTCAAGCATATACAGTAGAGCTTATATAGAAGGGTCTGGCCCTTTTTGCCGAAAACCTCCTTGGTCGCGAGCGGGACGCCCGCGACCCCAGTTGTAGGGCATCTCCTAGGCGGGGACAGTCCCCTTAAAGATTCGGCGACATGGGGACCCCATGGCAGATACGCACACATTGCATGTTTAGCCTGCATCGGCAAAGACACCGCGATCCTCACGAGCAGCTGCCGTTTTTCGACATGGTGATCGCGCCGTTTCGCTCGCAGATGCGGCGGACTGCGGCAAAATCGGCCTGCCGTGCGTCTTCGTCCATGCGATACGCCGCGAGCGTTCCTGCCGCCTGGCCAGTAGCCATGCATTGCGCCTGTACGCGGATCGACGCGAACGGCGCAGATTCGGCCGCGACTAGGCCGCCGGCCGCAAGGAGGTTCGGGCATTTGGCGGACACAAGCGAACGCAGCGGCACAACCCCAGGACGTTCGAGAAAAGTCAGGTTCTGCGCACTTGAACCGGCGATATGACTGTCCATTGGATGCGCGGCTAGCGCAATCGCGTCCGGCTCGTCCGCGCCGCCGAGGAACTCCTGCGCCGTGACGCGATGCAGCGCCGCGATTTCGCGGCATTCGCGGAATCCGCTGGCTGCGGCAGTCTGCGCCAGCCATGCGGTGCGGAAGGCTGGATCCGCCTCGCGCATCACCGCCACAATTTCGGGTATCTCGCGCCGCATGAGAGCCGTCGCTTCAGCGATCTGAATCGGGTCTGTGACATCTGCCGCAGCGGCGCGAGTCGCGTTGACGCTCACGAACCCGCT
This sequence comes from uncultured Verrucomicrobiota bacterium, assembly GCA_947305825.1. The sequence continues at coordinate 4,261 of CAMZET010000116.1, read as the reverse complement.
GCGGATCGTGCTGCCCCAGACGGCCCACGGCCCGCCAAAAGACCTGATGCGCCCGGCGGCCATCGCCTTTTGCAGCGCATCTCTCAAAACAGGATTTCTCGACCGCTCATTGTCTTTCCCCACAAGCACGCGCGCATTGTCGGTGTCGACGCCTCCCAGTATGAAGCAGAGCGACAGCGGCTGGGCGGCGCCTTTCTCCGAACGGAAGCCGCCGAAGCCGCAATGCCCGACGATCGCGCCGGACGCCGTGCAGTCCACAAAGCGGTTCGCCTCAATACGCGCAAGAAAGCCGCCTGTCGAAAGCGTCACGGCGCGTATGGAACCGTCCGCCGAAAGTTCCGGTTCGCCGCAAACTTGAGTCTGCCAGAGACAGCGCACACCCGCCTCCTCCAGCATCTCGCGCGCCACGCGCCGGTAGACTTCAGCCTCGAACGGGACATTGCCCTTCGGGAGATCCGTTACAGCGCCGCCAAGCGCGGCCATGCGCTCGACGAACTCCCACGCGATTCCGCCGACTACGCGGCGTCCTGCAAAATTGAACTTTGAAATAGGGCCCACCAGACCCGCCGTTGCCATGCCGCCGGGGAAGCCGAACGATTCCGCGAGCGTCACATTCGCGCCGTTCCTCGCCGCAGCGATCGCCGCGACGAATCCCGCCGGTCCCGCGCCAGCGACGAAAACATCGGACTTTGCAAGACGGGCCGGTTCCGCCTTGTCGCGTCCCTTCGCGCCTTCGGCGAACGCCGCGCATATCGTGCCGACAAGGAATCCTCTGCGTCCGATCATCACAGGAAATCACCTTTGTCCGGGAACCACAGCCTCACGGCGCACGACATGACCAGTCCTTTTTTCGCCTTGGTCTCGGCGCAGACGAAAGCCCTCTTCCCCGCGCACAAATGCGCCGGCGCGACGTCCAGGCCCTGGCTTGCATCGAACCAGCCGCGCCCCCTTATGTTCAAGCCCGCGTCGAACACCGCCATCGGAGCATCGCCATCGGCGGTGTAGAACGCGGCATAGACGTTTTCGCCGTCGTTGGCGAGATCCTGAAAGCCATACGACGTCTCCACGCCATAGTCGAATTCGGCGCGGGGCAGGATTTCCTCCAGGGTTTCGGCGCTGAAACGCCCTAGTATGTTCACGCGGTGCGGTTCGGACGACGGCTGCTCCTTCGCACCCATGCCCAAATACAATATTCCGTTCATGCATGTAATGCCGTCTATGCCGCGATCGACATTCACTTCTTTTACCGGCTTCAGATCTTCGTCGAAAACCATTATCCGGCCTGCCTTCTTCCCATCCACCATCAGCGCGACCGCTGCATAAAGCCTGCCGTCGGCGAATGCAATGTCACCAGTATGGTGCGGCGTTGGTATCGTCTTGAGGACTTTGCCGTTCCAATCGACCTTTACGATCCGCTTCATCTGCGACATGTAGAGAGCGTCGTCCGTCGCGGCAATGCCCTGAACATGACCGTCGAGCAAGCCTAGCGCGTCTGCGCCGACAGTGAAAAGGTCGATTGTGCGCAAATCGAGAGGCTGTATCTTCACGGCGTCTATGCGGCATATGCCGCTCGTGTCCGGCTTCTGGCGCACGGAAATTATGAGCGACATTCCGTCCGCACCCCTTGGAACGCAAACCAGAGCCTCGCCCTCGCGCCAGCCCTCCGCATTGGCCGCGCCAAACCGCAGTTGTACGGGCGCAAGCACATTCCAATCGAATTTGCCGTTCCGCTTCCATGCGACAGAAGCGGAAACACCGTCTCCTTTCGCGAATGTTGAAACGAGAAACCTCTCCCCCGGCTTCGGCTCCCTGGGAAGCGAGACCGAAATCGCGCCGTCCTCGACCCCATCCGCCGCGAGCGACGACCCGTCGCCGTCAGCCGAAACAGAGTCTCTGAAGAACCGCCCGGGTTTTGTCCCCTTCTGCCGCCAGACGGAATATGGCGGCGGCACGGCGTCTCCAACGCCGGTACATCCAGGATTTGCGTTGACTGGCCGCAGAAGCCCCGCATCTTTCAGTTTCGCGACACGATTGCGGACGAATTCGCCCGGCGCCTTCTGCAAAAGGATTTCGTCTTCCATTCCCGGAAGGCGGCTCTCCCAGGTATCATGCGATATTTTGCGCTCGTCGGACGGTCCTTTCCCGCGCCAATCGGCCCAGCAATGCTTTTCGCCCCAGAACCAGACGTATTCATCGGCCGATTCCGCCGCCGCATGGAGATTTGCGGCAAAGCGTCCCAGTCGCGATCCGTTCAGCGGGCCGAAGAACCAACTTGAGCCGGGCGGGTTGGTGTACATGTCGAGATACAGACCGAACGAGACCGAAACCTGGCGGCGGTACTTATCCCTGTTTCCCGGCGAGACGAGAGCGGGGAGCCTGCTGCGCACGGCGATGGCGGTGCGCGCAAAATCGCCGTGACCGGCATTGTAGCGATACGAATGCTCGTTGCCGTCGACAATAAGCGCCTCCGGAGGCGCCACGTCCAGAATGCCGTCGACAAACGCCGGCCACAGATCGCCATTTTCGGCGGCATCGCGCGCCGGATCGTCCGATGCAAGATACGTGTGCGTGAGGGAAAGAAGCCAGAACGAAAGAATCCTGACATCTGGATATTCTCGAAACACGCCGGAAAAAACTTCGCGTCCGCGCTGTCTGACCAGTCTGCACAGCTCTTCGTACGGAGCATCGCCGCCGCGCCTCCGGAACTGGCCGGAATGGCGATAGTCCTCGGGGTCCATTGAAATGCCGCGAAATCCGCCGGCCTTCGCAAACCACGCGGCGATAGCCATGTTCGTGGCGATCGTGCCCCATCTCGCATCGTCCGACCAGTCTATCCGCTTGGCCGGCGCGCGGAACGTGCCTATGAACGATTCGCGCATCGAGGCGTGCGCCGTCAACTCGCGGGCGAGAGGAACGAGCGGCAGGAGCGCGTCACGGCTCCAGAGCGTATGCATGATGTTGTGCGTGCTGACAAGCGTCCCGTCCGGCGTTTTCTCGTTCAGGTATACGCCGATGCCGTTCAGCGGGGTTGTGTCAAGTTCGTCGGCGTAAGGCGCGAGGTCGCGCAATGACATCCGCGAGAACTCCCAGGCGAATCCGACGAATTTGCGTGACGGCGCGCTTGGTTGTTCGCCGGTCGCCGCCGCAGCGGCGACATTGACGACCGCCGCAGCAAAAACAGCCAGTAAGATGTTGGAACGCATTTTCATCTGATGATTACAGTCAGCCCCGGCGTGGCATTCTCGACTGCAACGGATTCAGACTCGCCGCTTTCGATTGTCGCTGCATCAACTGCATAAGCGGACCTTGCCGCATATGTGTCGGTTTCGCCGCCACGTCTCCAGCGAACAACAAGCGAGGATGATGTCGCGCCGGGAATTTCCTCGCCGTTTCTGTACCAGCTATACGATGTGGCGCCGGGAGCCGTTGCCGTCAGCGTGACTGTATTGCCATGCATAACCCTGGCAGCCGTCTGCGCCACAACCGGCGTGAACGCACCGCCGTAAGTGAGAGGCGATGCCGCAGTAGAGGCGCACACCCTGAATGTCGCGTCGTTGCCGGTCGCGTCGCGCAGCCCCGCAACGCTGTCCTCGACCGCCGGAACATAGTCGCGCTTCAAAACGTATTCGCCATTCTCCTTCTCCCATATCTTGCAGCCGTAGATGCGGATCGAGGCACAGTTGGCAACAGTGCCAACTTGCGTACCAAGCCTTAATGTAAGTCGAGAAAACGGCCCTCCTGCCGTTGTGGCGCAAGTTGCATTCGTCACTCCCTCGGTAACAATAGCGCCCATGTTGGCCGGATTGTCTAGGATGACTGTGCGACGAACATTCACTGAGCTCGCCCCAACATCCGCGCCCACACCCTTCATCCAGCTGCTACTGTTAATAAAACCAAACCCCTTGTCGTTTATGTAGGCGGCAAAGTTGTGCGTGTCCTTGGCGGCAAAAAGGTACCATGTGTCACCGCTTCCTTTTTCTTCAGTTGGCGCATAGTCGATTGCAACCTTGGTGTTCGCCGTCACAAGATAGCCTGTGTCGATGTAGCGGGAATCGGCGCGGAGCGTCTCGACATAGGGCGGGAGTTCCATCTTCCCGCCGCACGTTAGGCGCTTCGAGGCCGTGGCGGCCGGATAGGAGATGAAGGTGCCTGTGACTTCGTCCTTCAAACCGACAACAGGCGTACCATCCAGCGGCCCGAACACGCAGGGGCGGAAGTCGCGCACGAGCGTTCCCGCCTCGTAGATGCGGCAACCGTAGAT
>CAMZET010000115.1 GCA_947305825.1 uncultured Verrucomicrobiota bacterium | reverse complement strand
ACCCCTCCTACCCCTAGGTCCCCCCCCTATTCAACCCCCTATCCCTCCTCCCATACCCCGGAGGTATCAGCCTCCTACCCCTGGCTTCCCAAAGCGACAGAGTTTGTTTTTTGCGGGCCTGTCTGTCTAGCCGCAAATCCGGCATGCCGCAGCGTACATCATGAAAGTAAATGCTGTCGCCCTGGGACGACGCCGACGGCAGACGCGGCGGCGCGCTTTTACATTTTTTTGCCGCTCGGCGGGGCGACGTCGCAAAGAAATGTAAAGGCGACAAGGCCCCTTGAGCCCGCAGACGCCCTTTCGGCGCGTCCCGAGCCATCTTCATCGCATTGGCACGATTTGTGCTAGAGCAGTGGTAACACAATATCCGTGCGGCAGCACGCAAAAGACAAGGGAAAGTAAATGAGTAAATACGCAGAGAAGGTCTTGGCGGGTGTCAAGGCGAAGAATGCAAACGAGCCTGAATTCATACAGGCGGTGGACGAGGTTCTGACGACGCTCGGGCCGGTATTGGACGCGAATCCGCAGTACGAGGCGAACGCGATACTCGAGCGGATGGTGGAGCCCGAGCGCGTGGTGATATTCCGCGTGCCGTGGGTGGACGACACTGGCGCGGTGCGCGTGAACCGCGGCTACCGCATACAGATGAACTCGGCAATCGGCCCGTACAAGGGCGGACTGCGCTTCGACCCGACGGTGAATCTCTCGGTGCTGAAGTTCCTGGCGTTCGAGCAGGTGTTCAAGAATTCGCTCACGACGCTGCCGATGGGCGGCGGCAAGGGCGGCAGCGACTTCGATCCGAAGACGAGCCCGCACACGCCCGGCAAGCGTTGCTCCGACGCCGAAGTGATGCGCTTCTGCCAGAGCTTCATGACGGAGCTTTTCCGCCACATCGGGCCCGACACCGACGTGCCGGCGGGCGACATGAACGTGGGCGGCCGCGAAATAGGCTACATGTTCGGCCAGTACAAACGCCTCGCAAACGAATGGACAGGCGTCCTGACGGGCAAAGGGCTTTCCTACGGCGGCTCGCTCATCCGCCCGGAGGCGACCGGCTACGGCGACGTCTATTTCGCCGAGAACATGCTCGCCAAGCGCGGCGAGACGTTCGAGGGGAAGGTCTGCGCGATTTCCGGCTCGGGCAACGTCGCGAGCTACGCGGCGGAGAAGCTCCTGCAGCTCGGCGCGAAAGTCGTGACGCTCTCCGACCGCTCCGGCGCCATATACGTGAAAGACGGCATCACGCCGGAACTCCTCGCCGAGGTGATGGAACTCAAGACGGTCAAGCGCGGCGAACTTTCCGAACTCGCACAGAATTCCTCCGCAATCAAGTTCTTCGCGAAGGCGAATTCGTGGCAGCTGGCGGACCGCGTGGACGCCGCGTTCCCGTGCGCGCGCCAGAACGAATTGAACGGCGACGACGCGAAGTATCTGCTTTCGCACGGCTGCACTCTCGTTGGCGAGGGAGCGAACATGCCTTCGACGCCGGAAGCGATTGCGGCGTTCGTGGGCGCGAAAATCATGTATTCGCCCGGCAAGGCGTCGAACGCCGGCGGCGTGGCGACGAGCGGCCTCGAAATGTCGCAGAACTCTCTGCGTCTCTCCTGGACGCGCGAGGAGGTGGACGCGCGCCTGAAAGGCATCATGAAGGCAATCCACGACAACGCCTGGGAAGCGGCGGCCAAGTACGGCCACGAGGGCAACTACGTCGTCGGCGCCAACATCGCAGGCTTCACCAAGGTGGCCGACGCTATGGTGGCCCAGGGCGTCTGCTAACCGCGGAGGGCAACGGAAATGACAAATGAAACCGCAGTGGCGGCGACGAACATCGTCGCCGCCGTCGGCGACAAGTTCGCCGAGGGGTTCGGCCGGCAGGTGAGCGAGGGTCGCCAGGCCCTCGGCGCCTCCGCGTCCTGGATTTCGCAGCACGGCGTCGAGTTCCTCATGAACGCCGTCGCCGCCGTCCTCATCTTCATCGTCGGCTATTTCGCGATAAAGCTGATTTCTGTCGCGGTGGACAAGGCGCTGACGCGCAACGGGAAACGGCGTACGCTTTTCACGGCGTTCGTCTCCTCCGTCGTCTCGAAGGCCTGCTGGGCCGTCCTCATCATCATGGTCCTCGGCCACATCGGCGTGGACGTCGCGCCGCTGATTGCGGGCCTGGGCGTCACCGGCTTCATCCTGGGCTTCGCGTTCCAGGAATCGCTCGGCAACCTCGCATCCGGGCTGATGATTGCGCTCAACGAGCCGTTCCGCGTCGGCGACTGGGTGGAGGCGGCGGGACTCGCCGGCTCCGTGCTCGAGGTGAACATGATGGCGACCGTGTTCGCGACAGGCGACAACAAGAAAATCGTGGTGCCGAACAAGAGCGTCTGGGGCGGGCCTATCACGAACTACACGGCGCTCGGCCGCAGACGCGTCGATTTGACAGTCGGCATCGCCTACGGCGAAAACATCGCCCGCGCAATGCAGATTGCCATTGATGCCGTCGCCGCCATACCCGGCGTCCTCAAAGACCCGGAGCCGACGGCGCTGCCGGTTTCCTTCGACGCCTCCTCGATTACGCTATCCATACGTCCCTGGGCTAAATCCGCCGACTACTGGAAAGTGTATTCGGCGGCGTTCCAGGCGGTGAAGGACGCCTTCGACGCCGCCAAGATTTCAATACCCTTCCCGCAGCTCGACGTGCACAAGGTGTAGCGAGAAGCGCAAAGTAGCGAAAGCGCGACATTGCGTGGAAAGCGGGCGCGGCGGCTGCAACCGCCGAGCCCGCTTTTCATGTTTTGGTGTGGTGTATGCGGGACGCCCTGAAGCGCTTGCTGCCGCCCCTATTGGCAAAGGAGGAATACGCCGGCGAGAAGCGCGGCGAGGGCGAGGCCCTTGCGCCAGAGGTTGCGTTCGCGGAAGACGGCGCCGCCCAAGACGAACGTGAGCGCGGTGCTGGTGCGGCGGATAGTCGAGAGAACGGAAATCCTGGCGTCCGGGGCGTCGATGGCCGTGAAATAGCAGAAGTCGCTGACCGCGAGCAGGATGCCTACGGCCGGAATTGTCCAGCGCCAGATGAATGGGGTGGAGTCCGAGCGGGCGGTGGCGGCGCAGATTGCGGCGTAGACGAGCGTCATGCCGCCCATGAACCAGAGGAGCACCGTCTCCGGGCGCAGGTTCAGCGAGGCGATGAGGTGCTTGTCGTAGAGTGCTGAGGCGCTACCGGCGAGCGTGGCGGCGATGGCGAGGAGCATGGGCTTGCTGCGGAGCCGGAAGCCCTCGCGGCGCGTCGCGAGCGAAAAAGCGAAGAAGGCGGCGAAGGCGAGCGCGAAGCCGACGCTCTGGCGCGGCGACGGGACTTCCGAGAATATCGCGACGGCGGCGAGGGTCGTCCAGAGCGGCCCGGTGGCGCGTATCGGAGCCATGACCGTGACCGGGAGAGTGCGCAGCGCGAAATACGCGAGCGACCAGCTTGTGGCGACAATCAGGGACTTTGCGGCGAGCAGGAGCATTTCGCGTGGGGCGAGAGCGAGGGCGGAACCCAAGCGCCCCGCCGCCGCCAGCGCCGCCGCCGTGCTCAGGAATCCCGTCGCGCTCGTCACCAGCAACACGGCGAACGGACGGTTCCCGGAAACGCTGTGCTTCTTGCAGACGTCGTAGACCGCGAGCGTCACGGCGGAACAGACTATCGGAGCGAGCCAACCCATGCGCTATTCCTATGCTGCCTACTGCAGGGAATACAGGTGCACAGGGCTGGAGTCGCGCGAATGCACCTGCGAACGGTAGAGAGACCAGCCGTTGTTGAGCCAAAACGAGATTCCGCAAACCCACATCGCCGGCAGCAGCAGCGAATGGTTGCCGGAGATTTCCGAGACCATAACGATTGCGGTAAGCGGAATCCTTATGGCGGAAGCGAGGAAACCGGCCATGCCGACAAGGGCGAAGGCGGCTGGATGGATGCTCCCGGCTTCCGGCAGCACCTGCGCGAAGAGGAGGCCGACAGCCGCACCGAGCGTGCCGCCGCACACGATAGCCGGCGCGAATACGCCAGCAGAACCCCCGGAGCCGACCGTGAACGCCGTCGCTATGGCCTTCATGAAAAAGAAACATATGAAGCCGACTGCGGTCAAGGCTCCGTAATCCTCGAAAAGTTCGCTCGCCCCGGCTGCGAACGACGCCTGGATTACCTGATAAGACGTGCCGAGAACGTCGGGAAAGATGTAGCCGATTGCGCCGACGGCGAGGCCGCCAAGCGCCACGCGCGCCCAGCCCGAAAGCGTCGACGAGGAGAATATGCGCTCGACTCGGCGGAAAAGCCTGATGTAGAAGCGCGTGCCGAAGACGACGGCGACGGCCAGCACGAAGAACGGCAGCAGATAGAAGGCGTTTTCAAACGTGCATCCGGGCGGCATGATGAAAAGCGGCGACCATCCGAAAAAGCAGGCGTACACGGTATAGCTCACCGCAGAGGAAATGAAGGACGGCAACACGGTCTCGTATTCTATATCGGAGGATGAATAGAAGATTTCGAAACCGAAAATTGCGCCCGCGAGAGGCGCCTGGAACAGCGCCGCTATGCCGCCTGCCAGCCCCGCCGCCATCAAAATCCGCCTCGCTCGCACGCTCAGGCGCAGCCACTGCGCTATCGTGCTGCCGACCGCAGCCCCAAGAAGCGTCACCGGCCCCTCGTAGCCGCCGGAACCGCCGGAACCGACCGTCAGCACAGACGCCAAAGACTTAACAGGTATTACCGTCGCCGGCACCTTGCCGCCATCGAAGTGATACGCATGTATCGCCGATGCCGTCCCTCGCGAATTGGAAACCGACGCGAAACGGCGTATCAGCAGATAGCCAAGAAGCGCCCCCGCAGCCGGAAGCACCAGAAGCGCCAGACGGTGCGGGTCGAGCAGCGCCTCGCGAGAAAACATCCTGCCTACCGCCGCGCCGTCCACAAGCCGCGACAACTCGTGCCGGCGACCTATTCCCTCGAGCAGCAGGCGGTCGCCGAACCTTATCATCATGCGAAATGCGACTACAACAAACCCCGTCGCTGCACCGACGAGCATCGACTCGCCGAAATAGCGCCCTGTTCGCATGGAAAGCCCCTTGCCTGCCGCAATGAACCTCCACCATGATTTGCCCGCCCTGCCTGACATGATTCCACCCCCATTCCCTTGTCGTTTATTTCACCGGTAATCCAAATCTCTACATCCGCCGCACTTCTCGCGCCTCGCAGGCGACCATCTTGCGGCTGTCGGGGTCGAAGACGAGCGCGATTTTCCAGACGGCGCGCG
>CAMZET010000114.1 GCA_947305825.1 uncultured Verrucomicrobiota bacterium | reverse complement strand
CTGTCGGGACGAACGAAGGAGAAGACGTAATCCTGCTCCAGGGGCTTGAGGGAGCTCTCGGCGGCCGGGAAGCCGGAGCGGAGGCGGATTGTGACGTTGGTGCGGTATGCGAAGTCGCCGGAGACGTGGAGCGCGGGGACGCCGTATGACTCTGTGAGGCGGAAGGACGGCGCGACGGCGCCGGCGGGTTCGACTGTGACGTATTGGCGGACTACGTCCATGTCCGGGCGCGCGGCGAGAGTGAACTCAACGCGATCGTCGTCGTTGTATTTTGCGGAGAGGACGGCGAGGCTGGTCTTCGCCTGGGCATTAGCCGTCGCGGGCGCACCGGCGGCGTCGCCCTTGGCTTCTGCCGTATCCGACGGCTTCTGGGATTGTGCGGCGGCGGGAACGGGCGCGGGCGCGAGAGCGGCGGTTGGCGCGGGTTTTGCTGCGGCAGTCGCGCTCTCGGCGCTTTGCGTCTCCGGCGCAGCAGGTGTGCCATTTGCCGGACGCGCCTTGCCGGACGCTCCCCAGCCGGCAAAAAAGCCGGCCGTCAGTGCCACCGCCGCAACCGCTACGATGCCGCCTTTGCTCATTTCTCTTCCTCCTGCTTTGTTATGTAGATTTTCGCCATGTCCGTGCGGAAGCACGATTTCTCGGATACGTCAAGTTCCTCGAAGAGCTTTTCGCCGGGCCGGATGCCAGTGAAGACAATAGGGATGTCGACATACGGGCGGAAGCCGGCCTGTGCTATCATGTCTTCGGCGAGGTCGAGTATTCTGACGCTTTTGCCCATGTCGAGAGTGTAGATGGCGCGTTCGCTGCGGCTGGCGGCCTGCAGGACGAGGCTGACCGCCTCCTGGACTGTCATGAAGTAGCGCCGCATATCGGGATGCGTGACGGTGACCGGGCCGCCAGCGGCGATTTGCTCGCGGAAGAGCGGCACTACGCTGCCGGAGGAGCCCAGGACGTTGCCGAAGCGCACGGCGCAGAAGGAAGTGCACGACGGCGGCTGCGACATTATCGCCTTTTCCGCCTCTCTCTTCGTTCTGCCCATGACGGAGACGGGGTTGACGGCCTTGTCGGTGGATATGAGCACGAAGCGTTCGACGCCGGCGGCGACGGCGAGTTCGGCGAGGATCTTCGTGCCGTCGACGTTGTTGCGCCGGCCTTCGTCCGGATTGAGTTCGACCATCGGGACGTGCTTGTAGGCGGCGGCGTGGAGGATGATTTTGGGCGAGTAGCGGGCGAGGACGCGGGATATTCTGTCGCGGTCGGCGATGTCGGCCATGATTGGGACGAATCTGGCTGCGGCATCCTGCGAGGGCGGGAGCGGTGCGCTGCCGCGCATTTCGCGTTCGATGTCGTAGAGGGCCTTTTCGCATCGTTCGACGAGGAGGATGCGTTCGGCGCCGGCTGCGGCGACCTGCCGGACGATTTCGGAGCCGATTGTGCCGCCGGCGCCCGTGACCATGACGGTCTTGCCGAGGAGGAAGCCTGCGGCTGCACGGTTGTCGAAGTGGCGTTCGTCGCGCCTCATCAGCGCCTCGTCGCGCTGGCGCGAAGCCATGTACGCACGCCAGAGCACGCGCGCGCCGATTATCCCGAGCGTCGAAAAAACGAACGATATCAGCGTTATGGAGTAGGGAGGGCGAATGTGCGCGAGCGCGACGTTGGGCATCGTGTAGCGCATGGCAGTCAGGGTCGCCGCCGCCAGCGCCGTCGCGCCGAGATAGCGCGGCAGCTCGCTCGGACGCACCCTCCGCCACGCAAGCCGGTAGCATCCCGTCGCCAGAAGCGCGGCAAGATGCACCAGCACCACCACTTCGCACGACTGCGCCACCGCGCGCCAGCCCCACGACGGCTCGCCGAAATCGAAGCGCAGCGCGAACGCCGCGAAATATCCCGCCGTCACGAGAGCCGCGTCCACGCACGCCCCGAACAGCCGCGTCGCGATGAATTCAAGCCAGGCCTTGCGGTCCCTCCTCATGCGAAACCCTCCCAGACGCAGCCGGTCAGCACGCCAGCGCCCGGCTGCCCGCGAAGAAGCAGCAGAACAGCGACGGCGCGAAGAGTATCGAGTCGAGCATGTCGAGGAAACCGCCCATCCCTGCAGGCATGAACGTGGCGGAGTCCTTGACGCCGCATTCGCGCTTGATTCTGCTCTCGACGAGGTCGCCGAGCGTACCGACGAGCGCTGCGGCGACGCCGACCGCCAGCGAAAAACCGAACGTGAATCCTGTCAGGGGCATGAGCAGGCTCGAAATCAGGCACGAGCCGAATATGCCGCCGCCGAACCCTTCCCACGTCTTGTTCGGCGAAATGGACGGGCACATCTTGTGCCGCCCGAAAAGTTTCCCGAATGCGAAGCCGCCCATGTCGGAAATCTTGACTATCGAGACGACGTAGATGAGCCACAGAGGGGAATACTGGCCGGCGCAAGTGGTCAGGTTGATTAGCCCGGCCATCATGACGGGGACGTAGAGGAAGCCGAGAAGGGTGGTGGACCAGGCGGCGACCGGCCTGTCGGTAGGCGAGCGCAGTGCGAAGGCGGCGAGCGCGACCATCAGCGGGACGAAGCAGCTGTCGTAGAAGAACGCGAGCGAGACGAGATATATGAAGCCGGCGGCGACGCCCTGCCACACCATGATGGGGTAGCGGCGCGAGACGATTTGGCTGAATTCGAGGTGCGCGAGCACCGAGAGCGCGATGATGCCTCCCTTGACGGCCCACTGCGGCAAATAGAGAATGCCCGCCACTGCGGCAGCTGCCGTGGCGAGCGCTGTAAACGTCCGTTTTGCGACTTGCATGTCTTGCTTCGTAATCCTGTTGCTGAATACCGTTTGAAACTGCCGGGTATTATACCAAAAAAAACGCGTTCTGTTCTTGGCGGGCGGCGCGGCTGCCTCGCCGCGCCGCCCGGCGCGCGCTTCGCGAACGCCTATTTGACGATGTGGAAGCGCCAGGCGCGTATGCGCCCGCTGCGTGAGTCCTGGCGCGGAGTGTATTTGAACGCCGAGATTTCCCTCTCGCCGCCCAAATCAATCACCAGATAGTGCGGGCCCTTGGCCGCGTCTTGGCTCCAGCGTGTGTGCCAGAAGTTGCTTATCTGGCCGTCGATGGCGTTTTCCGCCTCCGCCGCTTCCTTCAGCGTCTCTTCGCTCGAGACGGAGACGAACTTCCAGGCGTCGTGAGGGATGCTGCGGCCCTGCGCGCCGAGGAGGTCGAATTCGGCGACGGCCGCGACGCCGGCCGCACCCCATTCGGTGTCGGCGACGAACGCGATGCGGCTCGCCTTGCGCGTTTCCGGGAGTTTCACGGTCTGTGCCTCCATTGAGTCCGGGAATTCGCCGCGTATCGTGGGTTCCGCCGGCGGCTCGAACGGCTCGCTCTCGCGCTCCGTCGCCGCGATTATGTCGCATTCAGGATGCATTTCGTCGAGCACCGGCTCCGACACGAACTCCAGCCCCTCCATCGGCACGTTCCCGCCGAAGTCGAACACCAGGAATTCGTTCTCTCCTTCTTTAAGCCAGCATCCGGGCACGTACATCGTCTGCGTCGGCCCTATTCCCCAGAAGCGGCCGAGCGGATGGCCGTTCACCCACACGTGGCCCTTCTTCCATCCGCGCACGAGCAGGAACGTGTCGGCGGTGGACTTGAAATCGACCTTGAAGCGCTTGAAGGTGCAGTTGGCGGCGTCTGCGTCCGGGGTGGCGATGGTTTCCATGTCGGCGACGTCCTCCGGGCCGACGGCGATGCACGTCCAGTTGGCGAGCGTTTCGCCGTCGAGCGTGACCGGCGGCAGGAGCCCCTTGCTGGAATTGTTCATGGCCGCGCCGAAATTGTAGCGGCTCATGTGCGTGACGACGACGTAGAGCTCGCTGCAGCCTTCCGGCACGGAGACCGCGCGTTGCGGGAAGCGGCGGTCGAGGTAGCCGAGGCATTCGCCGCCGTCGGTGAACACGGCCGCCTGGTCGCGTATGTTCGGGGCGAGCAGCCTGCCGCCGCGCCCGTCGAGCTTCGTGCAATACGCCACGATGCCGTAGCCGACGCCCAGCATTTCCATCGGCATTGGCTCGACGGTGGTGCCGAGCCTGCGCCCCCAGTCGCGCGGACGCACGAACTCTGCCTTCGCGTCGCTCTTGAACGCCTGCAGCGGCACGGGTTCCGGCGGCTCCGGGAGCGCGGCGAGCTCTTCCGCCGTCATGTGCTTCTTCAAGAGGTCCCTGAGCGCCCAGAACTTAGGCGTCGCACGCCCCTGCTCGCTGATTGGCGCTTCGTAGTCGTAGCTCGACGTCTGCGGCACGAACGGCGAATTGCACCCCGCCCACCAGCCGAACGACGTCCCGCCGTGCGCCATGTACAGCGAGAACGACCCGCCTGCCGACAGCATCCAGTCGATGTCCTGGAGCATCTTCTCCGCCGGCTTCGTGTGGTGGCGCTGCCCCCACGAATCGAACCACGCAGGATAGTATTCGCCGCACATGAGCGGACCGCGCGGCTGGACTTCGCGCAGCTTCGCGAAACCGTTCGTCGGGTTGGAGCCGAAGTTCACCACCTTCACCGTCTCAGGAATCGCGCCCTTGTCGAGGTGGTATGCCGGGTTGCAGGTGAATATCGGCACGTCGAAACCGGCTCCGCGCATCGTGTTGTAGAGTTCGCGTATGTATTCGCCGTCGTCGCCGAAGAAGCCGTATTCGTTCTCGTCCTGCGCCATGAGGATGGGTCCTCCGTGCGTCACCTGCAAGTCGCGCAGCTCGTCCGCCACGCGCCTGAGGTACGCCTTCGCCGGTTCGATATAGGCCGGGTCGCGCGTGCGGATTTTCACGGCGTCCACGCCCTTGTCCAGCAGCCACCACGGAAGCCCGCCGAACTCCCATTCCGCGCACGTGTAGGGCCCGGGCCGCAGCAGCACCCACATGCCCTCTTCCTGCGCGATGCGGCAGAATTCCGCCACGTCCTTCTCGCCGTCGAACTCGAAGCGCCCGCGCTCCGGCTCGTGGTAGTTCCAGAACATGTACGCGCAGACCGCGTTGAGCCCCATCGCCTTGCACATCTTTATCCTGTGCCGCCAGTACGCGCGCGGAATGCGCGCGAAATGCAGCTCGCCGCAGCGAATCTGCATCGGCTCGCCGTCGAGCAGGAACGCATCGCGCTCCGCCGAAACCTCGAACACGTGCGCCGGAGCGGCCCCGAATGCCGCAGCCGCGCCCAGCGCCACAGCCGCCATCGAAATCAGTTTCTTGTCCATGCCGCATATTCTACCAAATTTCCACGCGCCCCGCTTGAGAGAGTTAGGAGTGAGGAG
>CAMZET010000113.1 GCA_947305825.1 uncultured Verrucomicrobiota bacterium | reverse complement strand
GCATATTATACCATTTTATGTGCGGCGCCGCTTGTGCGGTGCACGCCGCCCGCAGCCGTCACATCCCGCCGACCGGCTGTGCGGCCGGTTCAGTCCCGGCTGGAGCCTTCGCGCGAACGGACGCGGGAGAGGAATCGCAAATGGAGCGCAAACGGAATAGCCGTCGCGAGGCAGCAGAGAACGTCGGAGACGGGCAGCGAGAGCCATATGGCGAGCGTGTGGTCCTCGAGGAAATACGGGAGAAACCAGATCATGGGGAGCATTATGAAGCCTTGGCGCATGGTGGAAAGGACTATGGCGGAAAGCGGGCGGCCTATGGACTGGAAATATGTCGTGGCGGTTATGTTCAGGCCGATGCACCATAGCATGCAGTTGGCGAGGATGAGGTCTTTGGCGGCAAGGTCGATGAGGGACTGGTTGTCGGCTGCGACGAACAGGCGTGCGAGCCACCATGGGAAAGGCGGGACAACCTGGACGACGGTAGCGACGACGCAGAGCGCGGAAGTCACCCAGAAGCCGAGGAGGAGAGCGGAGCGTACGCGGCGGAAGTTTCTGGCGCCCCAATTGTAGCCGATGATAGGCTGGATGCCCTGCTGGGCGCCGAACATGGGCATGAGCACGAGGATGAGGACGCTCTCGAAAACGCCGAGGGAGGCGATTTGCCTGGTGGCGGCGGCGCTGTCCACCGCCCATTTTGCGAAGGCGGCCGGGAAAGCGACGTTTATGGCGGCGCCGAGGAGCTGCTGGAGGAAGGGCGCGAAGCCTATGCCGCAGGGCTTTGCGAGCATGGAGGGATAGAAGCGCACGCGCCGCAGGCGGAAGCGCACGACGCTCTTGCGCCTCAAATAGAAGGAGAAGGCGTAGGCGCAGCTGGCGGCCATGCCGATGTTGGTGGCCCAGGCCGCGCCGGCGATGCCCATGCCGAACGTGAAGATGAAAATCGGGTCGAGCACGAGGTTCACGCCGAAGCCGACAATCATGCACGTCATGGAGCGCATGGCGCTGCCTTCGGCTCGCATCATCGCGGAGAGCCCGAACGCCAGATGCGAGAAGATGTGCGAGAAGAGCACGAGTCGCAGGTAGCGCCGGGCGCAGCCGAACGCCTCCGGGCTGACGCCGTCGCCGCCGCACCAGCCGAGTATCGTATCGACGTTGAAGAATATCACCGGCGTGAGCACGATGAAGAAGGCGAGTTTGAAGGCGACGAGCTGGCCGAGGAGTTTTTCGCAGGCGATGCGGTCGCCCTCGCCCAGGCGGATGGAAAGGACGGCGGAATGGCCGGCGCCGACGAACACGCCGAACGCCCCCATCAGCATCATTATCGGGAAGACAAGCGTGAGGCCGGCCATTGCCGCCTCGCCGCACCCGTGGCCGATGTAGAAGCGGTCAACGACGGCGTAAAGCGCGTTGAGGCTCATGGAGACGAGCGCCGGCCAGGAATATTTCACCAGCAGGCGCCACGGCTTCTCCGTAGCCAGTTCCTCGAGCCTACCGCGCTTCACCGCTCCCATTGCGCAAATGCCGCCGCCGCGCTAGAACACTATGGCCGTATTGGGCAGCGCCGAGCGTACGCGCGCCATTTCCTCGGCGCTCAGGTTCAGCTCGCCGAGCTGCAGCGAGTGCAGCGAACGCCACGCCGACAGGTCGGCCGGCAGCGAACTTATGCGAGTGCGCGAAAACGACAGGTTCTCGAGGCCCTTCTTCGCCGCGAGCCAGTCCGGGACTTCCGCGACAGGATTGTCGGAAAGGTCGATGTCCGTCAGCGCCGGAAGATTCTTCAGCGTCTCCGGCACGGACTCGAAGTCGTTGCCCTGGAGGTAGATTCTGCGGAGGGATGCGAGCGCGGAGAGGTCTGGGAGCGCGGAGAGGCGGTTGCCGTTGAGCCGCAGCCATTTGAGCCCAGTCAGGGAAGCTATTTCCGGCGGCAGCGTCTCGAGCTTGTTGCGGTCGAGGTTGACGTAGTCGATAGCCTTGCCGGCGGCGAGGGCCTCGCTGCATCCCGAGAGGTCTTTGAGGCCCTTGTCGCTAAGGTAGACCCTCTGCTCCGGGCGGATGACCTTGTATGCCGGTTCTGGCTCGTTGAAGCAGCCGGCCGCGAGAGCGAGCGCGGCTGCCGCAACGGGCGCGCAGACGGCGGAAAGCGGGGACTTCATCGTCTGGCTCGGTGTCTGAATCAGTTGCCGGCGGCGACGATGGCCGCGAAGTCTGCAGCCTTGAGGGCGGCGCCGCCGATGAGGCCGCCGTCGATGTCGGGCTTGGCGAGCAGCTCGGCGGCGTTGCCGGGCTTCATCGAGCCGCCGTACTGGATGCGGACCTTGGCGGCGGTCTCGGCGCCGACGAGGCCGGCGAGCGTGGCGCGGATGAGCGCGTGCACTTCCTGCGCCTGGTCGGGCGTCGCCGTCTTGCCGGTGCCAATCGCCCAGACCGGCTCGTAGGCGATGACGAGGCGTTCGCAGTCCGCCGCCGTCACGTCCTTGAGACCGACCTTCATCTGGCGCTCGATTACCTCGACGAGGCGGCCGGCCTCGCGCTCCTCGAGCGTCTCGCCGACGCAGACGATTGCCGTGAGGCCGGCGGCGATTGCGGCGCGGGCGCGCAGGTTCACCGTCTCGTCAGTCTCGCCGAAATACTGGCGGCGCTCCGAGTGGCCGATGATGACGTATTTGGCGCCGGCGTCGAGCAGCATCCCCGTGGAAATCTCGCCCGTGTACGCGCCGGACTCCTTCCAGTGGCAGTTCTCGGCGCCGATGCCGACCGCCGTGCCGGCCGCCGCCGCCACCGCCGCCGGCACGTCGATCGCCGGCGTGCAGCACACCACCTCGACGTTGGTGCAGCCTGCCGTCGCTTCCGCGACCGCCTTCACCAGCGCCGCCGTCTCCGACGGCTTCACGTTCATCTTCCAGTTTCCTGCGATGATTTTCTTTCTCATTGTCTTTGTTCTTCCTTGGGGGTAAATTTCCTGTGCTTGACGCCGGCCTCGTCGAACATCGCGCCCACCACGTCGAGAAAGGCGTAGTCGCCGCCGTAGACGACCTCGCGTATTCCGGCGTTGACAATCAGTTTGGCGCACGTCAGGCACGGCGAAAGGGTAATGTATATCGTGCCGCCGGCGAGCGCGTGGCCGTAGTAGGCGGCCTGGCATATCGCGTTCTGCTCGGCGTGGGTGCAAAGGCACTCCTCAAGGTGGGTGCCGCTGGCCGTCGTGCCGGCGCAGCGCGGGCATCCGCCCTCGAAGCAGTTGCGCACCCCGTGCGGCGTCCCGTTGTACCCGGTAGCCAGCAGATGGTTGTCTTTCATTACGACAGCGCCGACGTGACGCCGCGTGCAGTTCGAGCGCCGCGCCACCACTTCCGCTATGCCCATGAAGTATTCGTCCCACGTGGGCCGCGGGTCTGTCTTCTTCTCCGCTTCAGCCATTTCCCGTTATTATACCATTAATTCCCGCGACGCGCTTGAACGCCCTTCCACGCCGCCCCGCTCTCGCACACCGCCTCCCGAAATTATGGTATAATTACGCCCGGAACCAACAGAAAGGCATGCAGACATGGCGGACGGACAACCCGATTTGATAGCTTCATTCCAGGTGGACCACACGAAAATCGCGCCCGGCATATACGAGTCGCGCGTCGACGAGATAGGCGGCTCCTTCGCCACCACGTTCGACATACGCATGAAAGCGCCGAACGCCGAACCCGCCATACACCCGAACGCCATGCACACCATCGAGCACGTCGTGGCGACCTTCCTGCGCAACGACGCCGAATGGAAAGACCGCATCGTCTACTGGGGCCCGATGGGATGCCTGACCGGCTGCTACCTGATTGTCAAGGGGCGCCCGAGGCCGCAGGAGCTCCAGCCGCTCATGCTGCGGGCGTTCGAGCATCTGCGCGACTTCGACGGGCCGGTTCCCGGCGCGACTCCGGTAAACTGCGGCAACTACCTTCTCCACGACCTGCCCATGGCCAAGTGGGAAGCCGCGAGATTCGCCGCCGTCCTCGCCTCCAACCCTGCATACGAATACGAAAAGACCGAGCGCCTGAACACTTCGGGCGGCGTCTTCTACGACTCGTGACGGGGCGGTCTTGGTCTAGGCGGCTGGGCTGCGGGGGCAGAAGCGGGCAATCGGGCAGCCGTCGCACTTCTGGCGCACCGGCCCGCAGCGCGTCTGGCCGAACGAGACGAGGTGGCTGTTCCAGGTCTTCCAGTATTTGACTGGCAGGATTTTGCGCAGCGCCATTTCCGTCTCGAGCGGCGTGCGCGTCTTTACGAGCCCGAGCCAGTTGCAGATGCGGTGGACGTGCACGTCCACGCAAATGGCGGGGAGGCCGAAGCCGACGGCGACGGTGAGGTTGGCGGTCTTGCGGCCGACGCCCGGCAGCTCGCAAAGTTCCTCGACGGTATTCGGGAGGACGCCGCCGAAGCGTTCGCGCAGGACGCCCGGCAGAGCTTTGAGGTGGCGCGCCTTGTCGCGGTAGAAGCCGACGGGATATATCAGGCGGGAAATCTCGTCTTCGGAGAGTCGTTCCAAGTCTCCGGGCGAAAACCTTTCGCCGGCGGCCTGGGCGAAAAGGCGCCTGACGGCTCCGGCCGTGCAAGCGTCTTTGGTGCGCGACGAGAGAATCGTTCCGACGAGCACGCAGAACGGGTCGCCCGTCTGCGACTCGATGAGTTCTATGATGGGAGCGGAATGGGCGGCGAACTCGCGCTTGAGGGCGCGGTCCACCGCCGGTATGTCGCCGACCGTCACTGCACCCTCAGCAAGAAGTTCTGCTTCTTGCCCTGGCGCAACACGGCGATACGGCCCTCGACGAGGTCGCTTTCCGCGAATACGCGCTTGTCGTCGACTTTCCCACCGTTGAGCGAAAGTCCGCCCTGGGCGGCCATGCGCCTGGCCTCGCCGTTGGACTTGAACATCCCAGCCGCCGCCGCGACGAGATAGACCGGCTTGCCGGCGACTTCCTCCTTCGCGAGCGTGGCGGACTTGACGTCCTTGAAGATTTCCTCGAGTTCAGCGGCGCTCTTGCCTGACGAGTCGCCGCCGAAGAGGGCGCTCGTCGCGTCGAGAGCGGTCTTGAGACCGGCTTCGCCGTGCACGAGGAGGGTGAGCTCCTCGGCGAGGGCCTTCTGCGGGATTCGCGCTTCCGGGTGCGCCTTCATCTGGGCCTCGAGCGCGGCGATTTCGTCGAGCGACTTCATCGAGAACACCTTTAGGTATCTTATGACGTCGGCGTCGGCCGCGCGCAGGAAATACTGGTACCAGTCGTAGACGCTCGTCATTTCGGCGTTCAGGA
>CAMZET010000112.1 GCA_947305825.1 uncultured Verrucomicrobiota bacterium | reverse complement strand
GGCGGCGCGACGACTGCGCGGGAACGAGTGCGTATGGCCGGCTGGCGCGTCCCGTTGAATATTTCCATGAACTCCGCTACGAGCGGGGCAGCTTCAATGCCAACCGCCTCGCAGTAAAGTTTCACAAAACCTCGCCCGTATATTGGAGCGGCTATGCGGGAAAAGTTCTCGCACTCGAGGTCTTCGATTTGCTGCGGCTTGAGTCTGGTGTATTCCGCGACTTGCGCCACGGTCATTCCTTTAGCTTCGCGCGCTCGGCGCAGCGTTTCGCCAAATTCAATCATTGTTCTCCTCCGTTGCCAAGGTGTTGGATTGTTCGTTATCTTCTGAAGCAGTATCGCCGAACGCATCTGCAGTCTGCCGTGCGGCGTCGTCTGCAGTCGCGTCTTCCGGCGGCATCTCTTGGGCGGTCTGTATTTCGCCGCCGTTGAGGATGGCTACGAGCTGGTTCTGGTCGAGAAGGATTGTGCGCGGGCCGGCGCCGGACTGCGGCGCAATGACGCCCTCGGCCTCCAGCCTGTCGCAAATCTTCGCCGCATGGTTGTAGCCTATGCCGAGTTTGCGCTGGAAATGCGAAACGGAAGCGCGGTTCGTGTTTATGATTACTTCGACGGCGCGTTTGTAGAGGTCCGATGCCTCGGCGGCCTTGACGACGGCACGGGTCTCGGCTGCGGAAGAGCCGGCGGAAGAGTCCGTCTGCGCCTGGTTGTCGGGGTCGTCTTCGTTCGATGCGAACGGGTCTTCGATTTCCGCTTCCTTGACTCGACCGAGCTTCAGCGCGAACTTCTCGTCGAACTGCGTATCGGCGTGCTGCTCGATGAACTCCGTGATTCTGGCGATTTCCTCGTCGGAAATCCAGGCACCCTGGGCGCGTATGAGGCGGCCGTCCTTGGACTTGAAGAGCATGTCGCCGCGGCCGATGAGGTTCTCCGCGCCGGCGTCGTCCAGGATTGTGCGCGAGTCGATGGCCTGCGCCGTCTTGAACGCCACGCGCCCCGGAATGTTCGCCTTGATTGTGCCGGTAATTACCTTGGCGTCCGGGCGCTGGGTCGCGAGAATCAAGTGTATGCCGGCGGCGCGCGCCTTCGCCGTCAGACGCGAAATGTTAGGCGTCACCTCCTTCGCAGACGTGCTCATGAGGTCGGCCACCTCGTCGATTATTATGACTATGTACGGCACGGTCGCCGGGTCGCCGCCTTTGCCCGCATCCCCTTCTCCGAACAAGTCCTGCTGCGTCTCGCGCTTGCGGTGGTTGTAGTCGTAGATGTTCCTTACGCGGTTGCGCGCGAACAGCTTGAGACGCTTCTCCATTTCCGCCACCGCCCAGTTGAGCGCGAATATCACCTTCCTGTTGTCTGTAATGACTGGCACGAGGAGGTGCGGTATGGCGGCGTACGGCGTGAACTCGACCGACTTGGGGTCGACCATTATGAGCTTGAGTTCGTCTGGCGTACGGGTCATCAGCAAGCCGTTGATGAGGGAGTTCAAGCAGACGGACTTGCCTTGGCCTGTCGCGCCTGCGACAAGCATGTGGGGCATGGTCGCGAGGTCCGCGACAAGTTCGTTTCCGGCGGCGTCCTTGCCGAACAGGAGCGGCAATTCGGCCTTTGAAGAGCGCCACGCCTTGGACTCGAAGATTTCGCGGAAGGAGATGCCGGCCGGCTTGCGGTTCGGGACTTCGATGCCGACGCGGTCTTCGCCCGGTATCGGGGCTTCGATGCGCAGCGATTTGGCGTGGAGAGCGCCCATGAGGTTGTCGGAAATGCTGGTGACCACCGAATAGCGCGTGCCCGGAGCGAGTTCGACGGCGTATTTCGTGACGACCGGGCCGCGGACGCTGTAGCTGAGCGTCGCCTCTATGCCGAATAGCTTCAGGGTATCGATAAGGCGGCGGCTTGTTTCTTCGACGTCTCCCTCGTCGGCGATTTCGGATTTGACGAGAGGGTTGAGCAAATCGATGCCCGGCAGGACGTACGGGCCCTTGTCCGGCTTCGGTTGTTCTGGTTTGGGCTCCGGCTCCGACGATTGCTGCGCAGGATTGGCGGCGGCGTCGGTAGCGGCTGTCGGGCGCGGCGTCAGGGCTGGTGCGCTCGCCTTGTCTGTCTGGGGCGCCGGCGGCTGCAGCGGGAGCTGCTGGGGCTGCGCACGACGCAGAGCCTCCTCGCGTCTGCGTGCGAGGTCTGCTTCGCGGTCGGCGATGGCAGCCTGGCGGGCTGCTTCGAGTTGCGCCCGCTCCGCCTCTTTCGCGGCTCGCTTGGCTTCCTTCTCCGCGAGTTTCTCGGCGCGGATTCTCTCGCGCTCCTCCTCGCGTTCGCGCCTGGCCGCCTCGCGCGCCTCGCGCGCGCTCATCTGCGCCGTCGCGACGGCATCC
Source organism: uncultured Verrucomicrobiota bacterium (assembly GCA_947305825.1). The sequence goes on along the minus strand of CAMZET010000112.1, from coordinate 2,939 downwards.
ACCTCCGGCGTCGCAGTCTCTTCGCGCGGCCTCACCATCGCCCAGCCGTACACGGCCTTGAAAAACGCTATGAGATTGTGAAGGCCGATTGCCGCTATGATTGAGAAGAAAAGCACCATCAGCATGACAGCGGACGAGCCGAAGTCCGACAAGAGCGGCGAAAGACCTCGCGTCATCACCAGATAGCCGACGGTGCCGCCGGCGTTCGCCAGATTCATGCTGCGCAGAAGCGCCGATATGCCGGCAGCGTGCCCCTGCGCCGTCTGCATCAGGCATGACACGGAGGCGAGCATGACGGCGAACCACACCTCCCGGCGGCCGGGACGCATCCGCCGCCCCGCCACCAGGCAAATTCCCCATATCGCGCACGCGACGGGAACCGTCCACACGCCGAGACCGAAAAGCTGGTAGCCGTAGTATGCGAAAGAGTCGCCTAGCACGCCCATCCAGTTGCTGCTCGGGGCGGGCGGCACGGAAAGCGTCTCGATTGCCCGCCAGTCGTAAGTGATGAGAGCGACAAGCGGGAACAGCGCAAACGGCAGGAGCATCCAGCCAATCAAGGTCGCGCCGGCTCCCGGACGCTCCGGCGGCGCCGCCTCAGTCTTGGAATCCCGTTCGCTCATCGGTCCTCTCGAAATTGATGCGCTGCGGGCCGTCTTCCGGCTTCAGCGTGTAGTAAATCATGAATGCAAGCACCAGGGAAAGCAGTTTCAGCCCCCAATTCTCCGTGAAGAGCGAGACGAGACGCTTTAGGAAGTCGAAACGCGGTTTAGCCTTTTTCATGGCACAGTCTCCGCTTGGTTGCCGCCGACGGCCGCGAAAAGCCTCTTGAGCGGCGAGACGAGAATGGAAATGAGGGGCGTCTTTTCTGGCTCCGTCTCCGGCATGGCGCGCGTCACCCAGCGGAGAACCACCCCGCCGGCCTGGTCGACGGTGTACCGGAAAAGCTTGCCGTTGCGCGCTATCGAAATCTTGCCGCTCTCTTCAGAGACAACGACCACCATCGCGTCGGTCTCTTCGGAAAGTCCAACGGCGGCGCGGTGGCGCATTCCGCTCGCTATCAGTTCCGGATTGTTGGACACCGGGAAAATGCAGTGCGCACTCGACATCCTCCCTCCGCGCATTACCACGCCGCCGTCGTGCAACGGCAGAGGCGGCGTGAATATCGACTTCACCAGTTCCGGCGTGAATATCGCGTCAATCGCAACGCCAGTGGACTCGTATGGACGCAGCGAAATGCCGCGCTCGAACGCTATCAGCGCACCCATGCGGGCTTTGGCGAGTTCGGCGAGCGTATCGACTATGAGCCGCGGCGTCGCCGCGCCGTCCTGGCGGACTTTCGGCTTGTCGAAAAACCCGAACGCCCCGACCGTCTGCAGAAAACGCCGTATCTCCGGCTGGAATATGACGACAGTCGAAATCGCCATGTATATAAGGAGAATCTGCACAAGGCGCGAAAGGACGTCAAAGTGGAACAGCAGCGAGAAGACGACGAGCACGGCGGCAATCACGCCGATGCCCATGAGCGCCTGCCCGAAGCGCGACCCCTTGGCCCCTTTCAGTATCGCGTATATTACGAGGTAAAGTATGCCGATTTGCACGGCATCGGAGACGGTGATGTTCCTGAGCGCGTCAAGCGTTGCCATCGATGCCCCCCTCCGCATTTTCCGTCTGGCCGGAAACGGCGTCAGGCGCTTCCTCGCCGTCTTCCGCGGCCGGGGCGTCTTTTTCCGCCGCCCGTGCGCCGCCGCCAAGAGACTCGCGGAATATGCCCAGCAGCTCTTCGACGTCGCGCCCGTCCATCGTTTCGCGCTCGATGAGCGTGGTGGCGAGCAGACGCAGCTTGTCGTCGTTTTCGCGTATGAGTTTTTCGGCGCGCGAATAGGCCGAATTGATGAGGCGGGAGACCTCGGCGTCGATTTCGCGCGACGTCTCTTCGCTGTAGGCGGGCGGCAGCGACGCCGTGCTGAAGCGGTTTTCCTCCAGAAACGCCTGGAAGCCGAAACGCTTGCTCATGCCGTAGACGCAGACCATCGAGCGCGCTATTTCCGTGGCCTGCCGTATGTCCTGCGCCGCGCCGGTCGAAATGTCGCCGGTGTAAAGTTCCTCCGCAATGCGCCCGCCGCAGCATATGGCCATCTGGTCTTCGTAGTAGCTGCGGGTATGGTTGAGAACGTCTTTCTCGGGCAAGGCCATCGTCGCGCCGAGCGCACGGCCGCGAGGGATGATGGTGACCTTGTGGAGTGGGTCGGAATTCTTCATCAGCAGCTGCAGCAAAGCGTGGCCCGCCTCGTGCCAGGCCGTCGTTTCGCGCTCCTTCTGGGAATATCCTGCGGATTTCCTCTCGCGACCCCAGAGAACCTTGTCGCGCGCCTCTTCGAGCGTCTGCATGTCGACCGCATCGAGTTTCTTGCGCACGGCCATGAGCGCGGCCTCGTTGAGCAGGTTGGCCAAATCCGCACCGGAGAAGCCCGGCGTTCCGCGAGCGATGCGCTTTATGTCGGCGTCCTCGGCGAACTTGATTTTCTTGCCGTGCAGCGCGAGGATTTCCTCGCGGCCGCGCAGGGTGGGCAGGTCGATGACGACCTGGCGGTCGAAGCGCCCCGGACGCAGAAGAGCGCTATCGAGCGTATCTGGGCGGTTTGTCGCGGCAATCACGATTACGCCCTCGTTCGCGTCGAAGCCGTCCATTTCGACGAGCATGGTGTTGAGGGTCTGCTCGTAGGCGTGTGAGCCGCCGATTGCGCCGGCTCCGGAGCGCTTCATGCCGATGGAGTCGATTTCGTCGATGAAAACGATGCACGGAGCCTGTTTTTTCGCTTCCGCGAACATGTCGCGCATACGGCTGGCGCCGACGCCGACGAACATCTCCTCGAAGTCTGAGCCGCTGATGGCGAAGAACGGCACCTGCGCCTCGCCGGCGATGGCCCTGGCGAGGA
>CAMZET010000111.1 GCA_947305825.1 uncultured Verrucomicrobiota bacterium | reverse complement strand
TGCCGGAAGCTCTGGCGAGCGTCCTGATGCAGAAGGATATTCCCGAAATCGAGGTAATCTGCATCGACGATGGTTCGACGGACGATTCCGCCGCGATACTGGATTTCTGGGGAAAACGCGATTCCCGGCTGAACATCATTCATCAAAAGAACCAAGGCCCCGGCGTCGCGCGCAACGTCGGCCTGGACACCGCGAAAAGCGAATACATTCTTTTCCTCGACGCCGACGACAGGCTTTCGTCCGGCGCCGCGCTCCGCGAGGCGCTCGAACAGGCGAAACGGGACAGGCTGGATGTCATGCTCGCCAAAGGCTCCAAATTGCTGGAAAATGGCAAGGTGGAAAAACGCGAAGTCTATTTGAGGGACGACATCCCTCTGCCCGAACATGTTTTCGCGCCGGTGGACGCGGGCGTGAATCTGTATCTGGCGGCACCGATGGGACCGGGCGGAAAATTGTTCCGGCGGAAATTGCTTGAAGAGCAAAACATCCGCTTTCCGGCGCTGAAACGTTCGGAGGATTTCCCGTTCGTCCAGCTGGCGTTGTCGCTCGCCCGCCGCATCGGCGTTTTGCCTCAATCGGTATTTGATCACCGCATCGGCGTGTCGACATCGCTGGAATCGACTAAAAACGAAACCCCGCTCATTTTCGCGGAGGCAGAGCGGATATTCAGAGAATCCCTGTTAAAGCGCAGATTGCTCCAGCGGTTCGAACGCGCCGCAAACGTCGCGTCGATCATCCGTCTCGACTACAATCTGCGGCGCATTCGGCGGTTTGCAAATTTCAAGTCCATTGCACAATACGGCGCGGCGGAATTCCCCAAATTTGAGATTGAGGGCGACGAGTCAGACGTAATGCGATTTACCGAGGCATGCAAGTGCGTCCGGGACATAGTTGCAGTCGCGGACAATTCGGACGGGCTGGCTGATGTTTTTGCCGACATTCAGGCCGCGAAAGCCCGTGCGCTTCTCCACGCAAAACTGGAGAAGTCGGCTGTGGAGCGCGACACGCTCAAGAAGACGCTCGATGTCGCGCGAATGGTGCGTGACGAGGCGCGGCGCAAGGCGGCGGAGATGCGCGAAGAACGGGACGCCCAGCGCGAAACGGCGCGGCAGAAGATCGCCGCCGCACAGGCTGAACGTGACGAGGCGCGGCGCAAGGCGGCGGAGATGCGCGAAGAACGGGACGCCCAGCGCGAAACGGCGCGGCAGAAGATCGCCGCCGTGCAAGCGGAACGGGACGCTTCGCGGCAAAAAGCGGCGGAGATGCGTGCTGAACGTGACGCCCAGCGCGAAATGGCGCAGCAGAAGATCGCAGCCGCGCAGGCTGAGCGTGACGCTGCCCGGCAGAAGACGATGCAGATGCGGGAGCTGCGCGATGAAGCGCGCAGCCAGTTGCAGGTCTTGCGCGAACAACGTGACAAGGCCCGTGCCCAGGCGAAGGATCGGCAGAAGCTGATCGGCGAACTACGCGAGGTCGTCGGTTGCATCGACGGGAAGGAGAAATGAGCATGGTCGCCCCGAATCTACTAAAAGACTATATCCGGATCGCGCGTTTTATTCACGACGGCGAGCGTGCGCTCGATTTCGCGCCGCTGGATCCTTCCTCTGCCTCAGTGCTGGCCGAGAAATCCCTCGCCGCCGACGTCGTGTCGGTTGCGGAGTTCTCCCAGGATGCGCTTAAGGTTTTCCCCGACCATCATTTCGACGTGGCTGCGGTTTCGGCGTTGGCGGATGGCGGCGTGAGGGTGAACGATCTGGCGGAGATGTTGCCCGAGCTGCAGCGTGTCCTGATGCCAGCCGGCAGACTGCTGCTGATTGTCCCGGATGCACAGGCCGCAGTCTGCGCAAGAAAGGTCGGTGCCTACCTGATACCAGAACCTCCAGCCAAGGGCGCCTGCATCGCCAACACGACGCTCCAGGTTTATATGCGCAATCCGCTTGTCGGCAGAGGCGTTCCCTACCATGAAACGTCATGGGTCATACCGGACGATCCAGCCTACAACATGAACGCGTTTGCGCGCGACTACCTGAATCCCTGGCTGGTGCGCGGCATCGTCTCCGGGTGCGGGCATACGCGGCTGGGGAACGCCGAGGCGATGGCGATCGTCAGGGACGAGATACTGGCGACCTATCCCTCTGACTCGGTAGATTACGGGGCAGCGCTCTGCGGCAAGATCTATGCGGCGGCGGAGGACATGTCGAAAGCGTTCCTACCGCTGGTCGAAACATATTGCGCGATAAAGAATCCCAAGCCGCACCAGATACGCTGGCAGATTTCCAATACGTTCGCCCTGGCCGCCCATGCGCAGAAATTCGGGAACCTCGAGTTGGCGGAGCGTTGGTATGCGTATGCGGCCGAAGGCGACGTCTGCGCGTTCAGCCCCACGCTGGGCACGAAGGTGATGGATGCCTTCTGGCAGCTTGCGCAGATGGCGCTCGATAAAGGCGACGTTGCCAAAGCACTGGCGCTCCTGCGGAGGAGCTTCGCCCGCGCGGACGAAATTCTGCACGCTGACTGGCTCAACGTCGCGGGCGATCCGGATTGCCCCGTGCCCATCGCCTACGATGAGATCGCGCTGGTGTGCCAGAAAGCCGCCCGCGCCGCCGGCATGGTCAATGTCCTTTCGCGACATCCTGATAGAGTCGAACAGGCCAGAGCAATGGCACGCTCGAACGCCGAACGCTACGCCGATGTCCAGGGAAGGCTCAAGAAGGCGCAGGTGGAAAACACGACGCTGAAGGAAGAAATCAAGAGACTGAAGGAGAAGAAATGAGTTCAATATCTGTAGTGATTCCCGTTTTCAACGCCGGGAAATATCTCGCGGAGTGTCTCGACTCCGTCCTTGCGCAGACGCTCGAAGGAATAGAGATCCTTTGCGTCGATGACGGCAGCGAAGACGATTCCGTCGCCATATTGGAGCGCTACGCCGCCGAGCATGGCAACATCCGCATATTTCGGCAGCCGAACAAAGGGGCGGGTGCGGCTCGCAACCTGGCGCTCGACAACGCGAAGGGCAAATATATCGCGTTCATGGATGCGGACGATCTCTATCCTGATCCGGACGCGCTGAAGTTCCTCTACGACCTTGCGGAGACTTCGGGTTGCGCGGTTGCGGGCGGCTATCCGCAGCTTTTCTCGGACGAATGTGATGCGGCGGCGGACGAGCGCTACACTAACGGATGGCTTTCGCGCAACCGCTATCCGCGTCTGGGCGTGATGGATTTCAAGGAATACCAGTCGCCGCTCGGCTACACGCGGTACATATTCAGCCGCGAGCTGCTTGAGCGCAACAGCATCCGCTTCAAGGATTTGCGGCGTTTCCAGGATCCGCCGTTCTGCGCCGAGGCTCTCCACTGCGCCGGGAAAATGTGCGTCTCGGACCGCACGGTGTACAAATACCGGCGCGGCAACCACGGCATCGATTGGCTTGGCGAGGGTGGCGTCAGGGCGCGGCATTTCATGGAGGGCAGGCGCTGGATCATCCGCTTCGCGCGCGAACACGATTACGCCAAACTTTTCGGCATGATGACGGAGGATCTACACCGCGCCCTCCCGCCAGAGGCGTACTCATTGCCGGACGTCAAGCCGGTTTACGATGAAATAAACCAGTTCGTGGATTCGCTGCATCTGAAGACAGTCGCGTTCGTTTTTGCAGATTTGAGTCAGGGCGGCATCCAGCGCGTAATGTCGCATCTCGTACCGCAGTTCGTTATGAACTGGTATCGCGTGGTGCTGCTTACAACAAACGGCAAGGGGAATGATGTTTATGCCGTGAACGTCCCTGTCGTCCGTGTGGTGCTTGGCGTCGACCGACTTCCGGAGAATCGCGCCTGCCGCCTGCGAGCCGCCCTGATCGACAATCATGTTGACATAGTCATCTTCCAGGAGTACTATAGCCCGCGGCTGCTTTCCGACGTGGCGACGGCAAGATCCTGCGGCATGCCTTGTGTCATCCACCACCATAACATGTTCTCGAATTTCTTCTTGCGGCACAATATGGCTATTGATGAACTTGCCTACTATAGATGCTTCGCAGAAGCTTCGGCACTGATTGTCCTTTCTCATGCCGATGAATACTATTTCAGGGCGATGGGGTGCAACGCGCACTATTTCCCCAATCCGATCGAGGATGTACCAGAGGGATTTAGGCGTTCGCCCGAAGGGAAGACAGTCCTGTGGATGGCCCGCTATACGGCGATAAAGCGTCCCCTGGATGCGGTGAAGATATTCGAGCGCGTACTGAAGCGCCACCCCGACGCCAAGATGAAGATGCTCGGCGGTTTCACGGGTTCGAAGGATGTGGAAGCGCAAGTCGCCGCCGTCCGGAATTATCTCGCGAAGAATCCCGCCTTGGCGGCATCCGTTTCGCTTGAAGGATTCCAGTCCGACGTGTGGAAATATCTGGGTGGCGCATCCGCCCTGCTCACGACGGCAAAGTTCGAGGGATTCCCATATACGCTGTCCGAAGCGTCTGCCGCAGGCGTGCCGGTCGCCGGTTACGAAATGCCGTATCTCGCGCTTGCGAAGGACAATCCCGGTTTCATCCAGACGCCGCAGGGGGATATTGCGGCGGCGGCGGCGGCGATATGTCGTCTCTTTGAGGACGAGGCGTTCGCCGCCCAGGCATCCGCTTCGGTGCGTGCCGCCTTTGAAAGGGTGCGCGGTTTCGACCAGATCAAGGCGTACGGACGCCTTTTCGCCGATATCGCCGGCGGCGTACGCGCTCCTTGCGAAATCGGGCTGCGCGAACAGGTTTTGCGCCTGGCGGTTCTGCACGGTTTCACCGGCCTCGAGGAAGTCAAAGACCAGGTCGCGGCGCGTGACGAGCGCATCAGGTCGCTTAAAGACCAGCGCGACGCGTTGAAGCGCCGCCTTGACCAGGCGGCCGCCGAAATCCAAAATGCCGCGAAAGTGCTCAGCGCTGAAAAACGTCAGCAGGATCAGCTGGCCTCGTTCCGTCGGACGTTGGACGCCGCGCAAAAGAAGATCTGCGCACTCGAAGCATCGAACCGCAAGATGACTGTTGCGAAGCAGAAGAACCAGAAAGAGATCGCGGAACTCCATCGTTCGGAGGCGTACTGCTTGGGAATGTTCCTGACATGGCCGGCAAGGAAGGCGTGGGGCGGCGTAAAGTGCCTGCGCGACAATGGCGTAAAATATACGCTTAAGCATGCCGTCGGTAAGGTTTTGCGGAAGTGCGGTGCGAAAGTGACGTGGTAAGCAGGCATATCGCCAAATTTCTGAAGATCGGCAACAAGCGGCAGTAAACGCCATGCCCAAAGTATCCGTCGTCATCCCGGTCTACAATGT
>CAMZET010000110.1 GCA_947305825.1 uncultured Verrucomicrobiota bacterium | reverse complement strand
AATATAGTGTATGACACGCAGAACGCTACTTCGACAAGCCGGCCAGTTCAGCCCATAGCATGCCAGGAAAGCATGGAGCGGGAATGTCAGAAACCGAGTCTATCGCGGATGGAGAGTAGCGAGGATGAGAACCCTTCTAGCGTCGAGAGAAAAGAGTCGGTGGTCAAGAGCCGCAGCGGGCGGTAGAGAGAGAAGAAGAATGAGCCGTCGTCCGGGTCGATGGAGATGGCGGCGCCGAGGGAAGCGGCGGCGGCCGAGGTGTTGGCGGCGAGCGCTTCACGCCACGCGGCCGCGGCATCGTATTCCGGTGCCCGCGCAATCTGCGCCGAGAACAGGACCATGTCGCCGGCGTCGGGACAGTGCATGACCGTCACCGACGCCTCTTCCGACACGAACTCGACGACGCCCCCGGCATCGGGCTCGAGCCCTTCGATGCCGAGGACATCGCCGGCGGCTTTGACTAGTCTTGCGAAGTCGTCCATCGCCTAGCCGAGCTTGTCGAGTTCCTTGACGGCGGCCTTGAACGCCGGCTTGAGAACCTTGTCCCACGTAGCCTTGTCCTTCATGACTTCGCCAATGAGCGTGGCGGCGAAATCGGCAAAGATCCTTTCGAGCGTATAGGTGTCCACGCACTTCTCGCGGCAGTGCTTCAGCGCTTCGCCGAGATACGTGTTGATGGCTGCCGTGAGGTGGTTCACCGCATCGTGGAGTCCCTTGGCGTTGCGCACCTTCTCGGAGAGCTTTGCATTTCCGATGAGGTCGACGAACCCTTCCGGGAAGTGGTGCGCGGCCTCTTCGCCGACCGCGTTCTTCACGAGCTGACGCTCGAACGAATGGGTGTATTTCTGGACGAGGCCGTTGCTGACCTGCTCAATCTGATAGCGACGGAAGCATTCGTCCACGACAAGATTGACTTCATCGTTGACTTCGACGATGATGGCGTTCATGTCGATTTTGCCGATTGCTTCGCGCATCTCGTCGATGCCACCGAGGCTGACGAGGCCTCCGGCGACTGCGGAGATTTTGACGGAAAGCACGGAAAGGACTTCATCGCGGTTGCGCTTCGCGGCCTCGATAACGTTGGACGTAGCGTTGGCATTGGCCGGGTGATTCGGGTCGAACATATAGGCGGAATCGTCGTCGTTCGCCTTTAGGTAGCGCGAAGAGAGTTCTTCTAGCGCCTTGGCCTTCCACTCGCTGAGCATGGCCGTCATGCCATCGGAGTCAATAATCTGGTCGATGACGGCGATGAACGCGGGCGTGAGGATGGGCTCGCATTCCTCGGTCTCGAGGGCGGTCTTCTGGAGGGATTCGATGCGCTCGGCGAACTTCGCCATGATGCGCTCCGTAGCGGTGGTCTTGCGATAGTCGGCGTACTTGGACAGCGCATGGGAATCGAGCCAACGCGCGAACGCATCCCTGGCTTCGCCGACCTTGGTGTTGTCGAACGCGCTGTAGAGCATCTGTGCGGTGTGTGCCTTGAGCACGTCCTTGGCGGCGGCATGGAATTTGTCTACCGCTCCGCCGGGCGCGTCGGGTCTGAACGCCGCCGGGTTCTTCGGGTCGAAGGAAGCGCCGAAGTCGACTATGTGGTCGAGCATTGCCTTCTCGGAAGCGATGCGCAACTCTTTGCCTTCGGAGCTGGAGACCCATGTCTTGAGGTCGGCGACGGCAGCGGCTGTTTCCACCTTGTCGTTCCGGAGCACGCCGGCGCCGGCGCGAGTGATGAGCTTCTCGTAGTCGCTGTCTGTCGTAAGCGAATGTTCCCTGAACACTGCCAAGCTGACTTGGTAGAACGACTTCTCGACTTCGTCGCAGCGTTCGTCGAGTTTTGCGCCGTCGAAGTTGTCGGGATTGCGGTAAATCTCGAACTCCAGCATCTGCATCTTTTTCGGGATGATGGTGGTCTTGAAGTATTCGCGCGTCTCCGCCGTGGCATACATGTCGAGGACCGGGAGGACGGATTCGCACTCGTTGCGCAGTTCATTCATCGCGCGGGCGTATACCTTCTCCACCTTGGCGGCGTACTCCGCGAAGCTGGTCTTGACCTTGTCGATGCGGAAGTCGAGTTCGCTCTTGAGCTGGTTCTCGTAGTAGCCGAGGGCGAGTTTCATGTCGAGCTTGTCGAAATCCTGACGAGCGGCGAGTTCACCGAGCACCCAGTCGTGCTTGGCGGCGATGTTCTTCTCGCCGATGGAGGAGTAGTTGGCGTCGATGGCGGCGGCCTTCTTCAGGAACTCGGTGCGGAACTTGGCCCAGGCCTTTGCGGGCTTCTCGACGGCGGCGTTCATCTCGTTGACGGCTTTCGAAGCGATGGCGGATTTGTCGCTTGAAGCGTAGACGAGCGGCATCGCGTTCATGCGCGCCTCGACGGAGTTGCGCGCCTTGGAGACGAGCGCGTTCTTCTCCCACTCGCCGGCGTCCGCCAGCGCACCGCCTTTCGCGAACACGCCGCTCGTCGAAACGGTCTGCTCGACGGCGTTGACGTCCGCAGTAGACTTGAGGAAGTTATCCACGCTCGCTTTGCGCTCTTCAGCGATTTTGAGTAGGCCATTCACCGTCCTCTCCGCGCCGCCGGTCCTGAAGTCGTCTATCACGCCGTTGGCGAGGGCCTTGACGTCCTTCTTCTCGAAGGATTCCGGCGAGGCGAGGATTTCATCGATGTTCTTGCGCAGCGCGGTCGTCCTGAAGCGCAGGATTTCAGCCGTCATTTCATCGACGAGTTTCTTCTGCTCGTCCTTGGTGATTGGATTCTCGCAGGTCTTATAGCCCTTGAACACGCCGCGACCTTCATCAATATACGAGTTGAGTTCCGACTTGAGGACTCCCTCGCACTCGGAGAGGAACTTCTGGATGCCGGCGGCGGCGGTCTTGACGAGAGCGGCGGCCTTCTTGTTGAAGTCGCTCTGCACCTTGGCGACGAATTCGTCTGTGATGGTGTTGTATCCGTCGACTTTCTTGACGTTCTTGAGGTGTGCGGCGAGAGTCTTGGTCCAGAGACGCCTGAGGTCGCCGTTGGCGAGGCGTGCGAGGGCGGTCTTGTCGTCGATTATGCCGGGCACGCCGAGTTTGGCGTCGGCGAGGCCGTTCTGCGCCATGGCGTCAGCGACGCGCTCGTCGGTATTGAGGAGCTTGCTCTTGGCGACGCCGCCGAATGACTTGGAGAACGCGGCGATGGCGAGGTCGTTGTCGAACTCGGCCGAGGCGTCGGCAAGTTTCGCCTTCAGGATGCGGTTGAGTTCTTTCGCGCCCGCGTCGGCGTCGGTGACCGGGGACTTCATGAAGAATTCAGTCAGCGCAGCCTTGTGCGCGGCGGCGATTTTCGTCGCCGCGCTCTGCACGAGGTTGTTGTACATGTCCTGCGTGACGAGACCTTTCTTAAGGAGAGCGCGCGCCAGCTTATCGTAGGCGTTCAGTGCGCCTTTGAGCTTCTTCTCAACACCCGCCTCGAACTTGAAATAGGCGTCAGCGGTAGCCTTGACCTGTTCCTTGTCCTCCTTGGCTCCCGCTTCGTCGACGTGCAGGGTGTTGCCGACACCGGCGGTGAGCAGCTCGACCTTGCGGTTGGCGATGTTGGAAAGCGTGTAGGTAAGAAGCTTGGAGACAAGAGCCTTGTCGGCGGCCTTCTTGCCGTCCGCCGCGATTTCGCCTATCGCCTTCTCCATTTCGTAGAAGTAGTCGCCCATGCCGGTGTCAATCTGCTTCTTTTCGCCGGTCACCAGGTCTTTCTGCGCGGCGCCGTGCTGGATTTTGGCGGCGAAGACGAGTTTCTGGCCGTCTTCGATGATGGTGTCGAGTGTAGTGCCGACGACGGCGTTCTTCGCTTCTTCGGCAGGAATCTCTTCGCCGATGCCGCGTTCCGCGAGGAAGTTCTGCACAAACACGCCCAGGCGACCGGCGGCCTTGAAGCCGTCAATGCTGCCTTTCATGTCATTGACGATTTCGCCCGCCTGCGCAGCGTTCAGGTTGGTCACGTCGGCGATTTTCAGGCCAATCTTCTGCATCTGGCTGACGAGCGTGTTGTCTTTGTGCTTTTCCGTGACCTGGCGCGCGTCTGCGATAATCGCGTCAAACTTGCCGTCGCCAGTCTTGACATCGCCCTGCCCGTCGGCTGTGTTGAGATAGTCGCGAGCGCCAATCATGAACTTCTCGGCCTCGTCGAGAATCGCATCGAAGGAGAAGTTGGCGTCCATCAGGAGCTGCTTGTCGGCGTCCGGGCCTGCGGCGCGGACGTTCTCGACACTCTTCTTGAAAAGTTCGGGAAGGACTTTCTCCATGAAGGCGTTGAAAATCATGCCGCCGGTGCCGACGATGCCGCCGTCGTCGTTCTGGGGCGCGAGGCCCTTCTGCACGAGGAAGTGGTGCAGGGCACCGCGGATGGCCGCCTTGTCGGCCTGCGTCAACTGAAGGCCGAAATCGTTGCCGGAGACATTGGGGGAGAGGACGCGCTCCGCCTGCATACGCATGGCGTTGTCCACCGTCGCGCGCTTCACCGCGTCGTCGCACTTGAGCTCGAGCGCGTGCAGACGCGCCATGAACGTCGTTTCGTCAATCTTCATGTGACCCGGCTGGCCGACGGCGACGCCCTCGGTCTCTTCGAGCAGGCCGAAATACGACTCGATGTCGCCGGCGCCGAGCAGGAACTTGGCGCGGAGCTGGTCGACGGCGTCCTTGGTGGCGGGGATGCCGCAGCGCGCGGCGGTGTCTTTGAGCAGATTGTCAATCATCTGCTTGCGGCCCCAGGACGTGTTCATCATGTCGTCGTAGGTCTTGAACGCGGTCTGCATCTCCTTGCGGGAGAGGGCGTCGGTGCGGGCCTCGCCCTTGTGCGAGCCTCGCTGCTGCGTCGTGATGCTGTTGGCGAGTTTCTCGACCGCCCTCTTGTCGGCCCACTTCAGCGCACTCGTCATGGAATCGGCGAACTTCTCGCGCATCGCCTGGTTCTTGGCCGAGTCGATATTCGTGCGCCAATTCACCAGGATGTCAATCTTGTTGTTGATTTTCGCGAGTTTCACGCCGCCGTTGCCGTCCGGCTCGAAGCGGACGTACCCCTTGTTCTTCGGGTTGACGTAGTTCACGGCCTCGCGGAACTTGTCGACGCTGAATTTCGCCGACGCGACCTGGGCGTTTGTTACTTTTCCTGGCATGGCTTTTGTCCTTTCTGTTGATAAATGGTTTTCATCTGTTCTACACGCTGGAGGCTTGGAGGTTACTGTGATGCAAAAGTGCCTGCAAAACTCCGATGGGCGGGGGAAGCAAAACTCTGATGGGCAGACTGGGAGACTGGAGAAGCTTGGAAGGCTTGGAATGGCTGCCCATCAGAGTTTTGCAAGCCAGTGTTTTGCAA
>CAMZET010000109.1 GCA_947305825.1 uncultured Verrucomicrobiota bacterium | reverse complement strand
CCGGCGTATCCGACGACCGAGGAGCGCAAGGTGTTGTGGCCGACGAACTGGACGGTGTTTATCGCGGGGCGGGCGGCTTCCAGGACGGCGCGGTATTCGGCCATGGAACGCCAGACGAGCCTCTCGCCCAGGAGCGAGGCCCAGTCGGAAGAAAGTCGCGCCTCGCCGTAGCGCGGCGCGACCGAGCCGCCGCACTGCCCGTTCACTTCGGTGGTCACGCCCTGGCTGACCTTGCTCGGCGCGTCCGGCTCGATTACGAGGTAGGCGTCGGAATGCGAGTGGCAGTCGATGAAACCCGGGCTGACGATGCAGCCGGCGGCGTCGATGACGTCCGCGTCCGGATATTGCGCTCGGCTCGCGCCGCCGCCGGCACGTTCGACTACATCGGCTATCGTGTCGCCCTCGACCACGACATCGCCCGGGAACGCCGCCCGCCCGGTGCCGTCGACCACCACCCCGTTCGCAAATACCGTCATCGCGCCCTTCCCTTGCCCTTCGATGCCACTCTCTCGACTGCGGACTACGCCTTGCCCAGGCGCTGGCCGCTGTACTTGGATTTGCGGATTGGACCCCACCACCATTCGTTGTCGAGATACCATTGCACGGTCGCACGGATTCCCGTGTCGAAGGTGTAGCGAGGCTTCCAGCCGAGTTCCTTCATGAGCTTGGAGGGGTCAATCGCGTAGCGAAGGTCGTGCCCCGGACGATCGGCGACAAACTCTATCAGGTCGGCATAGCGTTTCGCGTCGGCGCGCGGACGAAGTTCGTCGAGTATCGCGCATACCGTCTCGACAACCTGCAGGTTAGTGCGCTCGTTGTGGCCGCCGACGTTGTACGTCTCGCCCGGCACGCCCTTCTCGTTCACCAGGCGCAACGCCGCCACATGGTCTTCGACGTGCAACCAGTCGCGCACGTTCGCGCCAGCTCCGTATACCGGAAGCGGCTTGAGCTCCAGCGCATTGAGTATGATTAGCGGTATGAGCTTCTCGGGGAAATGGTACGGCCCGTAGTTGTTCGAGCAGTTGGTAATCAGCACAGGCAGGCCGTAGGTGTCGTGCCAGGCGCGTACGAGATGGTCGCTCGACGCCTTCGACGCCGAATACGGCGAATGCGGCGAATACGGCGTCTTTTCGGTGAAGAAGCCGTCTTTACCGAGCGTACCGTAGACTTCATCGGTGGAAATGTGCTGGAAAAGGAAGTCCTTGCCCTCGGCCTTGCGCTCACGCCACCACGTGAGGGCGCTCTGCAGCAGCGTCGCCGTCCCGACGATGTTCGTGCGTATGAATTCGCCCGGGCCGTCGATGGAGCGGTCCACATGCGACTCGGCGGCGAGATGGAAAATAGTGTCCGGGCGGAACTCGGCGAATGCGCGGTCCATGGCGGCCTGGTCGCAGATGTCGGCCTGGAGGAACGAGAAGCGCGGCGACGAGGAGACTTCCTTGAGCGAGGCGAGATTGCCGGCGTATGTGAGTTTGTCGACGACGAGCACGGTTGCGTCCGTGTCAGCGACGAGGTGGCGGACGAGCGCGGAGCCGATGAAGCCGGCGCCGCCGGTCACTATGCAGTGTTTGGAGTACATGGGCTATTCCTTCCAGGGTTCGATTTGCGAAAGAGTCGGCAGAACGGCGTCTTTCTCGGATAGTTTTACGGGCAAGTCGGTATTCGGCCAAACGATGCCGAGAGCGGGGTCGTCGAAACGCATTCCGCGCTCGCTCGGCTTGTCGTAGAAATTGTCGCACTTGTAGGAGAAAAGCGTATCGTCCTCCAGCACGACGAAGCCGTGCGCGAAGCCGCGCGGGATGAAGAACTGGAGGTGGTTGTCACCCGTGAGCGTGACGGCGACATGGCGGCCGAAAGTCGGCGAGCCTAGGCGTATGTCCACTGCGACGTCCCAGACGGCGCCTCTGACGACGCGGACGAGCTTGGCCTGCGCCGAGGCTCCGGCCTGCCAGTGCAGGCCGCGCACGACGCCACGCGACGAAAGGCTTTCGTTGTCCTGCACGAAGTTCGCGCTGATTCCGGCTTGCTCATAGCGCCGGCGGTTGTACGTTTCGACAAAATAGCCGCGTGCGTCGAAATGGACGTCCGGCGTTACGATTTTCACATCAGGGATTGCTGTAGCTTCAACTTTCATTCGCGGTGTTGCTGTCTTTTTCTTGTTGTTTGGAAACTGGTTGCGCGTTTTCGCCGGAGTGCGCGACTTTGGCTTCTTTGTTTTTGGAGCGGGCGAAGGGACGGCGCAGGAAAAGTTTTGCGCGTCGCATGATTTCCCTGGCGCAGACCTTGAGCGGCGGATACGAGGCGAGCACCTGGAGGCGGGCGACTTCCCGCCGGAGATCCTGGAGCGACTTGTCGCGCTCCGCGATGGAGTAGTTCCGTTTGGCGATAGTGGCGACGGCCTCTTCCAGTGAACGCTTGCATTCGCGCAGGGCGCGGTCCTTGCAGGCTATGGTATCCTCGGCCCTGCGCGCTTCCTTCCGGGCGGCGAACAAGTCCTGCTGAAGGTTTTCGCTGGCGCGCTCGAGCTCGGCGATTTGGGCGACGGCGGCGTCGCGTTTTTCAACCACAGCCTTGATTTGCGCGGTTCTGCGCTCGTGCAGATTGAAGAGAGCGCGCTTTAGAGCGGCGATGTACGCCGGGAGCGGGTTGCCCTGGTCGTCCGGCTCGCAGCCTGGCGCCGTGCACGGCTGGGCCGTATACCCGGCAATCGCGCGCTCGAGAGCGAGCGAAGCGCCCGCTATGTCGCGGTACGGCACTTCGGCGACGTTGGCGCGCGTCCGCCATGTCGTTATTTGCGGCTGGCAGTAGGTTACGGCGGGAAGTCCGGCCTCTACCGCCGCTATCGTTTCCCTCGGAAACGTCTCGAAATCGGACGTGGCCAGCAGCGCGGCGGCCCCGTCAAGCAGCGGCTTCAAGTCCTGCGTCTGCTCCGTGAAGACAATCGCGTCGCCAAGGCCGGAGTCCTTTGCCTGACGCCTGACGCCAAGTTCGAACGGCTCTTCGCCGGAGCCGACCATCACAAAACGCACTTTGTCGCCGAGTTTCCTGTGCAGACGCGCAAATATCCTGAGCGCATCGCCCGGATGCTTCTCCTGCGAGAGCCGGCCGACCCACAGCACGCATGCCGGCGCGTCTGGTTTGCGGACCTTGCGGACGGCGGCGCCCTTCGCTTCGCCGCCGCCCTTCTGGCGCCTTGGCAAAATGGCGTTCACGCCTTCCGCGAGCAGCGCGGCGCGGTCGAGCTTGGTCTGCACGAACACGCAATCCGCCAAACGCAGCACGTCCGCTTCATTTGTGAATACGCTCGCGGCCGGAGCTCGCCAAAGCGCCTCCGTGCAAGGCAACGGATGGTGAATCAGGAAGCGCACACCGCAGCCGAGTTTGCAAGCAAGCAAATCCCAGAACACGTCCGGCGTGTCGCAGCCCGAAGAATGAGCGCTGTCCAGCGCCAGACGCGGCACGATATCCATGATTTTCTGGACGCGGGCGACGAGCGAGGCAGGGGACTTCGCATGGAGCGGCGGCAGCGGGTAGCGGTCGTTGCCGCAGAACATGGCATCGCGCGTAATCCAAAGAGTCTTGTCGCGCGGCGTCCCGGTCTCGCGGTCTTGCGCCGGGGCACGGCGGAAAACCCCCATGCGAGCGACAAGGCGCGCCAAGAGCGCCGGCGTCGCATGGTAGCGCTGGACGAGGGCAATGGCGAGCTCGCGGGCGGGAACGCGCGAAAGCAGCATGTCGAAAGCGGCGGGAACGTCCTGCGGGTCGTCGAGTCTCCCGGCCGCCGCGTAGAACGACGACCCCAGCATCTGCGACGCGATTGCCGCGCGCGCCCGCCAAGCATCCCCTTCAAGACCTTCAATCGCGTTGAGCGCATCAAGCGCGTCGAACTTCCCGAGCGTGCGCCGGTATTCCTCCAGAGTCATTTCGGGCTTCGTCGAAATACCCCCTCCGCACCGATAATTGTAAAGCCTTGCCGGAATTATGCGCAAGGGGCGATCCATGTTCGCTATGACATGGAACAAAGCGTACATGTCCGTTTCGTTGATAGAATATGCGTCGCACTGCGCCGCAAAAGCCGGGTGCGCCACATTGAGACGGACAATCTTGCCGATAAGGTTCCAAGGCAGGGAACGGTCGATAAACACGGCCTTGTACAGCTCGCCCGCATCTTTCTCCCCCGGCGGCGAATTGAAATACGCCGCCATGCTGGCGTGCTCTTCCGCGCGCCTCTCGATTGTCTCGATTACGTTCACGCCATATTGCACGATGTCGGCGTCGGTTCGGTCGGCTTCCGCCGAGAGCGTTTCCAGGGCGTTGGGCGTAAGGTAGTCGTCCGGGTCGAGAAAAAGAGCCCAGTCCCCTTGTGCGGCGGCGACCGCTCGCTTGCGCGCCGCAACCGTTCCCAGGTTTTCCTGCCTAATCACGCGGAACCGGGCGTCGGCGTCGGCGTATTCGCGCAGAATGGCGGAAGAGCCGTCTGTAGAACCGTCGTCCACGCACATGCATTCCCAGTCCACGTTGGTCTGTGCAAGCAGGGAATCGAGCGACTGCCTCAGCAGTCCCCCGACATTGTGCACGGGCATTATGACAGAAATGAAAGCCATCGCGTGTATTTTACCATTAATCGTCGCCTAGCGTCTTGGCGAGTTCGGCGAGATTTGAAGAAGCGGCTATGGTCTGGCGCAGAGCGGAGACGTTCGGCATGGCGCGGAAATAGCGGAAAAGTTTCGTCCTTGCGAGCAGGGAGACGAAAGCATCTTCGTCGGGGACGAGTGACGAACCGTATTTGTCGGCCAGTTCGCGGCGGAACTGGACGGCGAGTTCGAGATGTCTGCGAGCGGTGCGATAGTATATTCCCGGAGCATCGAGGTCGAGCGGGTGCGCCGCAGTTTCGCCGAGGTCGCGGCGAATCTCAGCGAAAATCCAAGGGCGGTGGAAGGCGGAACGCGCAACCATGACGCCGGCGACGCCGGTTGCGGCCATGTCGCTGGCGGTCTTGGCGTCCATGACGCCGCCGTTGCCGATTACAGGGATGTGCGCGCGACGGACCGTCTCTGCCAGGATGTCGAGATGGACGTTGCCGGCATGCATCTGCGAAGTGAATCTGGCATGCAGGATGAAAGCGGCGGCGCCGGCTTTTTCTGCCGCATCCAGGAGTTCGAACACGGTGGTGCGTGAGGGGTTCGGGCCTGGGCGCGTTTTCAGGGTGATTGGGAGGGAAGTCTCGGACTTCATGGCGCGAAGCAGGCGGTAAGTGCGTTCCGGGTCGGCGGCGAGGCACGCGCCGGAGTCGGCGCGCACAAGACGCGGCATGGGGCAGCCTGCGTTCAGGTTGAGTTCGACGAAGCGGTCTTTCACCTTTTCCACCTCTCGCGTGGCACAGGCGAGGTCCGTCTCGGTCGCGCCAAACAACTGGCATCCGAGCGGGACTTCTCCCGGAAGCGTTTCGAGCATGAGTTGCGTCTTGGCGTGGTCGTGCGTGAGCGCGGCGGCGGAAATCATTTCAGTATACGCCATGTCGGCGCCGAACTCGCCGCA
>CAMZET010000108.1 GCA_947305825.1 uncultured Verrucomicrobiota bacterium | reverse complement strand
AAAACAGCTGCTGCGACAAAATGGGAGGCTGTGTTTTCGCCGCGACCCCGGTCAAGCACGGGAGACGAAAATTTGGTAAAATATGTAATCAGCAAAGCACTCCCAAGGGAACGTACAAAGATGAAGGACCTCAAGGAAGCGTACAAGACAATCGAAGCGGACCGTTTCGCGCCCGCGATGGAGATTTCGTTCATTGACGGCGACATTCGCCAGACCCTGCGATACGAGAAGGTGACGTGGAATATCGGCGGGGAGGAAAAGGGACTTCGCTACGGCGAGAATCCAGGCCAGGAGGCGGCGCTCTACCGTCTCGTGAACGGCAATCTGGCGCTCGGCGACGTCGAGATGCTCCAGCCAGGGCGCTTCCTCGCTTCCGTGCCGGAACTGCTGCAGTCCGGCAAGCATCCCGGCAAGACCAACATTACCGACGCCGACAACGCCCTGAACATCCTGCGCTACCTGATGGACAAGCCGACGGCCGTCATCGTGAAGCACAACAATCCGTGCGGCGTTGCGACGGGTTCTACGCTCGCGGAGGCGTATTTCCGCGCCAACAAAGCGGACCGCCTGGCGGCGTTCGGCGGCGCGATTGCGCTCAACCGCGACTGCGACATGGAGACGGCGAAACTCATCTGCGAGAACTACGCCGAGGTCGTCGTCGCGCCGGACTACCAGCCAGGCGTCATGGATTTGTTCTCCGCCAAGAAGAACCTGCGCGTCCTGCGCATCCGCAACATGTCGCGTCTTGCCGACTTCGTCGCCAAGCACGTCATCGACTTCAAGTCGCTCATCGACGGCGGCATAGTCGCCCAGACGTCCTTCTCGGCGAACGCTCGCCGTCCGGAAGACCTCATCCCCGCCTATTGCCGGCGCAAGATTACCGACAAGGCCACGGGCGAGGTGACGTACCGCGACTACAACATCGCCCGCACGCCTACCGCCAAGGAATACGAAGATCTCGTCTTCGGCTGGCTCGTCGAGGCCGGCGTCACTTCGAATTCCGTCCTTTACGTGAAGGACGGCGCGACGGTGGGTATCGGCACGGGCGAGCAGGACCGCGTAGGCGTGGCGGAGATTGCTCGCGACAAGGCGTACACGAAGCATGCCGACTGGATTTCGTGGGAAAAATACTCCAAGCCCTACAACGACCTCCGTCTTGCGTTCGGCGAAGAGGAAGGCGCCCGCAAGCAGGCGGAGATTATGGAGCAGACGCGCGCGGAGAAGGGCGGCTTGCCTGGCTGCGCGATGGTGAGCGACGCTTTCTTCCCGTTCCGCGACGGCGCTGAAGTCGGCATCCGCGAAGGCATCACGTCGATTGTGCAGCCGGGCGGCGCCTTGCGCGACTGGGACGTAATCGACTGCTGCAACGCCGCCGGCGTCGCGATGGTCTTCACCGGCCAGCGATCCTTCCGACACTAGCCGCCGGCCTGTCATTTCAACCAAAGAAAGCATACAATCCATTCCAACGGTATGAACTCGATAATAACCTTTGAACAGGCGTGGAACTATGGCGGACCGCTCATGTGGGTCCTCGCATTCTTCTCGGTCATGGAATTGACGATGATTCTGTATCTCTGGCTGGCGCAGCGCCGCGGCGCCGTGCTCAAGGACGGCATAGCCCGCCTGAAGGCGTCCAATGACCCGGCGGCCGAGGGCGCCAGAATCGCCGCCGCATTGACGTCTTCCGTGGATTGGCTGGCGGACATCGCGGCAATCGCCCCGCTCGTCGGCCTCCTCGGCACCGTGCTCGGTATGTTCCAGGCGTTCGGCGGCATCGCCGCCGACGTCACCGCCGGCGCCAAGCCGGTCGTGCTCGCGCAGGGCGTCTCGCAGGCCATCGTCACCACGATTTTCGGCCTCGTGGTCGCCATCCCCGCGCTCCTCTTCCACGCCATTTTCCGCCGCCGCGCCGAGCGCCGCATCGCCGAACTCGAGGAGAGGGCCAATGAAGTTCTCGGGTGAGCGCAAGTCCAGGGCCCCGACGCTCGCGCTGACGTCCATGCTCGACGTCATCTTTCTTCTGCTCTGCTTCTTCGTGACGTCGAGCGTCTTTTCGCAGTGGGAGAGCGAGATAACAATCCAGCTGCCGTCGGCCAAGTCCTCGGAAGAGCCGGACCGCCTTCCCGGAGAAATCATCGCCAACATCGCCCGCGACGGCACCGTGCGCGTGAACGGCACCGAAATATCGCTGACGGAACTCGGCGCGAAACTCGCGAAGATTGCGAAGTTCTATCCGGGCCAGGCGGTGATAATCCGCGCCGACAAGGAGACGAGCTACGAATCGCTCGTCGAGGTCATAGATGTCTGCCGCGGCGCCGGCGTCTGGAACTTCTCTCTCGCCACCGCCAACGAAATGTAGGAGTTGAGAGTTGAGGGTTGAGGGTGGGAGTTGAAGGTTGAAAGTGGGAGTCGGTAGTCGGGAGGAAAAGACATGGATGGACGAATCGGTAGGCTTTTGAAGGAGGGGCGGGATTTGGGTTCGCTCGGGAAGCGGGTTCCGAAGCTGCCGTGGAGCGAGCCGTTCCCTTGCGAGCCGGGCGAGGTGTTCGCCGTGCAGGTTGCAGCTCTCTCCACGCGCCTGGAGCGCATCGGCGTCAAGGATGTCGTGATTGGCATCTCCGGCGGGCTGGATTCCGCCCTCTGCCTGCTTGTGGCCGTCGGCGCCTATGAACGCCTAGGACTGCCGAAGTCGGGTATTCACGTCTTCACGATGCCGGGGTTCGGGACGTCGCGCCGCACGAAAGGCAACGCCGCTCTCCTTTGCGAAGGTCTCGGTCTCGCGCTCGAGACGGTCGACATACGCCCGTGCGTCCGCCGCCACCTCCGCGACATAGGCCACGACGGCAAGACTCCCGACGTTACGTACGAGAACGCGCAGGCGAGAATGCGAACGCTCGTCCTGATGGACAAGGCGAACATGGTCGGCGGCATAGTGCTGGGCACCGGCGACATGAGCGAAATAGCGCTCGGCTGGTGCACCTACAACGGCGACCACATGAGCATGTTCGGCGTCAATGCCGGCGTGCCGAAGACTGTCGTGCGCAAGGTCTGCTCCTGGTGGGCGGGAGCGAACGCCTCTTCGCCGGCTGCTGCGGCGCTTGTAGATATCGTCAATACGCCGGTTTCCCCGGAACTTGTCAAGGGGCAGGTCACCGAAGATGCTCTCGGCCCATACGAACTGCACGATTTCTTCATCTGGAACTTCATCGTAAACGGCCTCGAGCGCACCGACCTGCTCGCCGCCGCCCGCGAACGTTTCGGCGGCGCCTATGATGACGCCTTGATCGCCCGGACGCTCGACAAGTTCCTCCTGCGCCTCGTCTCGCAGGCTTTCAAGCGCAATTGCGCCCCGGACGGCATAAGGGTCTTCGACTTCGACTTCTCGCCGTCTTCCTGGCACATCCCGTCCGACCTTCCGCGCGATTTGCTTGCAAAAGAGCAATGAAAGAAACAATGAATATGTCCAATTCTGGCATTGACGACATGAATGTAAGCGGCGGCCGCGCCGGAGACGAGCGTCTGCGCAAGATTCTGACGGCGAAACCCGACCCCCCCTCCCCCCAGCGCGTCGTGTACGATTCCGAGACGCGGGCGCAGATGTACGAGCGCATGAAGCACAGGATGTGGCGCCGCAAGATGCTGAAAAACGTCTTCGACGTCGCAGTGCTTCTTGGACTGCTGTTTTCGTGCTGGTTCATCTACAAGGCCTGGGATTCCCATCTTGAGCACAAGCGCGCTCTTGCGGCGGCAGAGCGCGAGGCTGCCGCAAAACTCGAGGCGGAGCGCGAAAAACTCCGCGCCGAAGAGCGCGAGAAATTGCGCGCGGCGCAAGAGGCCGAACGCGCCGCCGCCGAAGCCGCCCGCGAAGCCGCCGAAGCCGAACGCAAACGTGCCGAGCGCGAACGCAATGAAACGGCGGACGCCTACAGGCTCTTCATGTATGCCTTCCGCGAAAACGAGTTCGACATGTTCGGCAAGGCCGTCACCAACGGCCTCGAACAGACGGGAGGAGAACTCTGCTACCTGCTGCCAGTCGGCGAAAAGGATTACAGCGTATACTGGGCGGCATATCCGACCAATGGCGCTCCTCTGATTGCCAAAATCGACGAGCGCGGCGATAGGGAACCAGTGGAGGCCGAGACTTTTTCAAAGCGTATCGCGTCGTTGGACTACCTTGTCGCCAGGGACGGCAAGGTCTACTACCATGCGCGGCGGAAGAGGCCCCTTTGGGGCGTCTTGAGCAAAACCGAGCCGTGCGACCCGGCCGACCTCTTTTTCGCCGGCCTGCGCAATGCAATCGACCGACTGAAACCCGAATACGCCGACCTCGTTTTCGATGTCGTTTTCATTCCGAAGAATTCGTCGAAGCGCATTGTATGCGAGACGCTGGAATTCGGGTGCAGGCATTCTATCGAGAACGTCCGCGATGCCGTCGAGAAGGAATTTCCGCCGAAATCGTACGGCACCGAGGCGTTCCGCCTGAAGAAATACAAAAGGACGGTGAAGTTCTGGAACGGGCCGATGATAAAGCGAGGCGTCGACGGTATAACATACGTTCCGCGCTCCAATCCTTCTACGAGAATCGGCTATTCCTCGTTTTATGACACTCCACGCGGCTACACTACGATTTATCGCAGGACGGCGTACAGGGCCGCCACGTCTGGCGAGTGGAGCGCTCTCGCATCGCGTGTGCACGAAGAGGATGCGGAGGAAGCCGCATATTATGAGCGGCAGCGCCGCGAGTTCGAAGAGAAGCGCAGCCGCGGCGCGTCGGCGGCAGTCGATGCGTATGCCAAACGCATAGACGGCATCCTCCGCGACGGCGAATTGTATTACCACGCCCGCAAGCGTGAGGCTGAGAAAAAGAAATAGCGATACTCATCTTCCGCGCCGGAATCTGCCGCTTCGGCAAATATTCGGCGTTATTCCTCAAGCGGAGGCTTGCGCTGTGAGTCGAGCAATCCGGTGCCGCGTGGCGACGGCTTCTTCGTCGTCGCGCCTGGCATCAAACGCATTTGCCGCTAATTTGGTATAATACGCGACATGAAGCCTATAGCAGTCACAACAAGCGATTTCCCCACTCTCATCCGAGACGGGCAGATTTACGTGGACAAGACCGCGTATTTCCACTCGCTCGTTGCCGACCCCAGCCGCAAATACTTCTTCATTGCGCGTCCGCGCCGCTTCGGCAAGACGCTCATGATGTCGACGTTCAAGGCCATCTTCGAGGGACGGCGGGAACTCTTCAAGGGGCTGGCAATCGATTCGACCGGCTACGACTGGAAGAAATACCCTGTCCTCGCCTTCAACTTCGGCAAAGTTGCGGCGACGTCGCTCGATGAATTCAACAACTCCTTTGCCCTGTGTGTGCGGGAATGCCTATCGTTATCCGGTTTCAGCGGGTACGACGAGAAACTTCTGCCTTCGGACAATTTCATGCGCGCAATAGCGGCTCTCGCGGCGCAAAGCGAGACGGGCCAGGTCGTCGTCCTCGTCGACGAATACGACGACCCGGTCGCCAAGGCGCTCAAAGACCCCGACCTCGCCGTCGCCATACGCGACCG
>CAMZET010000107.1 GCA_947305825.1 uncultured Verrucomicrobiota bacterium | reverse complement strand
GCCCCCTAACCCGAGTGGTAACCCCCTCCTACCCCTAGGGGTAGACCCCGCCTACCCCTAGGTCCCCCCTTATTCCACCCCCGCCAGCCGCCCCTATACCCCCGGGGGGTATCAGCCATCCTAAAGGGGTGGAGGGTGGAGTGGAATAGGAGAGGTCAGGGGATGTGCGCTGGATGCCGGGAGTCGCTTGCCGGCCAGGCGTCGAGTTCTGCGAGGGGGATGGTGACGAAGGGGCGCTCTCGCCAGCGCGGGTGCGGAAGTGCGAGTTCCGGGGTGTCCATGCGAATGCCGCCGAAGTCGATTAGGTCGATGTCGATGGTGCGCGGGCCGTTGCGGACTGTCCTGCGGCGGCCTAAGGCGTCCTCGACGGCGTGCATGCGTCGCGAGAAGTCCTCGGGCGCGAGCGAAGTCTCGAGGACGGCGGCCATGTTGAGGAACTTCAATGCGGCGAATTCGCCGGGCACGTCGATGCCGTCCGTCTCTATTATCGAACTTCTGGCGGCGAGTCGCGTGCCTGGGAAAGCTGCGAGCGCGTCGAGAGCGCGTTCGAGATATTCGCGGCGCGGTTCGATGTTGGAGCCGAGCGAAACTATTGCGCGCGTTACTTCTTGAAGCAGATGCGGTTGATTATTTCGGTGAAGTTTTCGCCGCCGCGCAAAATCTCGATAGAAATGCGCAGGTACAGGCACTTCACGGGGGTAGTCTCGAAACGCGGGAAGCGCACGGCGTCCTTTTCCGTGGTGACGAGGGCGTCCGCGCCCATGTCCGCCGTCCGGTTGAGGGCGTAGAGGATTTCTCCCGGCTCGTAGCGGTGGTGGTCGGCGTAGCGTTCGCACCAGACGACTTTCGCGCCGAGGTGGCGCAGCGAGTTCTCGAAGCCCTTGGGCGAGGCTATGCCTGAAAGCGTGCAGAGGGTCTTGCCGCGCAGCCAGTCGAGCGGCAGTTCTTCGCGGCTCCAGACGTCCTTGAGGACTTTGGGAGTGTGGTTGCACTCGACGATTTCGGCGTGGTCGTTGATGCGGCGGACTTCGTCGCGGACGGCGGAGACGTCGCCGCGGCATTTGGTGAGGAAGATGATGTCGGCGCGCTTGAGGTGTCTTGCCGGTTCGCGGAGGATGCCGCGCGGGAGCATATTGCCGTTGCCGAAGGGGTTGGTGGCGTCGACGAGCACTACTTCGATGGAGTGTTTCAGACGCTGGTACTGGAAGCCGTCGTCGAGGATGATGGTATCGCAGCCCAGGCGCTTGATGGCGTAGCGGCCGGCCTTGACGCGGCTGCGGTCGACGACCACGGCGACGCCTGGCAGGTTGGATGCGAGCATGTAAGGTTCGTCGCCGCCGGTGGCGGCGTCGAGAAGGATGCGCCGCCCGTCGGAGACGACGAGAGGCGGCTCGATGACCTGCGTGAAGAGGCGCTGCCAGAACGGGGCTTCCTTGCGGCGGTAGCCGCGCGAGAGGATGGCGACTTTCCGGCCCTCGGCCGCGAGCGTGCGGGCGAAGATTTCGGTGACGGGCGTCTTGCCGGTCCCGCCGGCCGTCACGTTCCCTATCGAAATGACCTGGACGCCCAGCGGCCAGCGCCGCAGGATGCCTATGCGGTACAGGAGGTATCTGATTGACACGGCCGCCGCGAAAAGCAGCGAAAGCGCCTTCAGGAAGCCCAGGAGGAACTTTATCGGCGCCTCGTGCCCCTGGTCCGCTCCCTTTTCCTGGATGATGCGGACGAGATAGCTCTCCATCCGCTCGAATCTGCTGGCCGGCGCCTTACGCATTGCCCGCGCCTCCCGTCGCGTCCTTCCTGGCGAGATAGGCGTCGAGGCCCGCGTTGCGCAGCCGGCACGCCGGACACTCCCCGCAGCCGCGCCCCGGCACCCCGTTGTAGCACGTGAGCGTTTCGTTCGCGATTACGTCGAAAATGCCTAGCTCGTCCGCAAGAGCCCATTCGTCGGCCTTGGTCATGTCCATGAACGGGGTGCGGATGTCGAACGGCCAGTCCATGGCGAGCGACATGGAACGCTGCTGGGCGCGGATGAAGTCTTCGCGGCAGTCCGGGTAGCCGGAGTAATCTGCCTGCGAAACGCCGGTGAAGAGGGTCTTGGCACCGAGGCTCTTGGCCCAGACGCCGGCGGCGAGGAGGAAGAAGGCGTTGCGGCCCTCGACGAGCGTATTCGGTGCTACGGCGCCCTCTTCGCGCGCAATCTCCACCGACGGGTTCATGAGCGCGTTGTCGGTGAGGTCGCGGTAGAAATCGAGCGCGACGACTTTGTGTGCGGCGACGCCGAAGCGCTTGGCGAGAGCGCGGGCGAACTCGGTCTCCCGCGAATGGCGCTGGCCGTATTCGAAGGTAATCGCGCCGATGCGTTTCGCGCCGAATTCGCGGCACGCGAGCGCCAAACACGTGGCGGAATCCTGCCCGCCGCTCAAAACGACAACCGCGTCTATGACGGCGTTCGCATTCATGGCGCAGCCACCCCTCCGGACGCCGTCCCCGTCGCCGCCGCACCCGCCGCCGCCGTGCCCGCCGCCGCCGTGCCCGTGCCGAGTTTCGCGTCGATTGCGCGTTCCTCGCGCCACTGTTCGGGCAGTTTTGCGTCGAAAGCTGCGTCCGCGAGAGGAATCGTGAAGAATCCCTCAAAGGGCTTGGTGCCGTTGAGACCTTTGAGCGAGAAAGCGACCGTCCTCGTGCCAGTCTTTACGCGGCCGACGAAATCGACGGTTTCGCCCTTGTAGAGGTTCTTTAGGCGGCGCGGGAATATTTCTGCGTCGGCGGAGGCGGCGGCGAATACGATGCGCAGGTCGGTGAGCACCGGGTCGCGGAAGCGTTCCGAAAGCGCGTCTATCTGGCTGCCGGCCTTCCAGCGGCTGCCGCCGTAGATGAAGCTCTCGCCGCGGTTGCCGTGCGTCAGCACGTCCAGAAGCTCGCGGTTTGCCGTCTCCTTCACGCCGTACATGTAGACGGAGACGAGGCCGTCGTTGAGCGCGGTGAACTGCGAGAGGATTTGCGCCGTCTCGCTTATGCCGGCGTTGGCGTCGCCGTCGGTGACGACCATGGCGATGAGCGGGCGCGTCGGGTCGCGCGGGAGCGTGAGGACGGAGCGTATGGTGGCAAAGACGTCGGTCCTGCCGTGGGCGGCGAGGCGGCCGAGCCAGCGGTCGGCGCGCTCGAAACTTTCCTTGTCGCACTGCGCCCACGTGTTGAAGCAGTAGGAGAACTTGTCGCGGAAGGCGACGAGATTGAAGCGGTCTCCGGAGTTGGTGGCGGAGCGCAGAATCCTGCGGGCGGCGTTCCGGCACGACTCCAGGCGGTCTTTGCCGATGGAGCCGGATGCGTCGAGCAGCACTACCAGGTCCTTCGGCGCGGTGACGAGTTCCGGACCCGGCGTGAAGCGGACGCGGAAGTAGGTCCAGTCGCCTTCCTGCGCACTGTCCGCTGAAGTGGCGACGTATTTCTCGAGCATCTCGGCGTTGCGGACGTCGAGCAAATCCCTGACGGCCTCCTTCTCGGCTTCTACGATAGTCTCGTCGACGGTAGGCATGACCTCTTCGACAGGCTTGAAGGCTGGTTTTGGAGCGGCTTGCCTGGGGTCTTCGCCGAAATCCGCCGGGGCTTGCGCGAACGCCTCGATAGGGGATTCGGCGGCCGGCATGGGCGGCGGCGTGAAGTCGGGGACGATTGGCGCGGAGAAGATGGCGACGGAGTCGTCTGGCGCGTCCGGCGGGGCCTCGTCCGGCGCGGAGGCTATTTCCGCGAGAGAAGCCTGAGTGGAGCCGCCGGCGATGCCGTCGGCGAGCGGCGAGAAGAATGCGTCCTCCTCCGTCTCGATTTTGAAGCGTTCGGAGAATTCCGGGGCGGTTTCTATGGCCGGTATGGGCAGCGGGAGGTCGGAGACGTCGAATTTCGGCGCGGCGGAGTCCGGCGCGTCGGAGACTTCCGCGAAGTCGGCGGAAGTGGGCGCCGGCGTTTCTGCCACGGGGTCCGGAGCGTCTTTGAGCGCCTCGACGTCACTGATTACGTCGAGGTGGATGGACTCCGGTTCCGGCGGGCGGTCGGTCATTTTCATTGGGCCGCGGTGCCTGACGCGCTGGGCGGGCGAGACGACCTCGGCCATGACCTGCGGGCGCATGTAGAGCATGGTGCCGATATGCGCGACGACGGAAATGACGAGCGCGACGACGGCGAAGTCCTGGCTGCGGTTTGCGCTCATTTTGCCGCTCCCTTCTTTTGCCTGGCTTGGAGGTCGTCGAGGAGTTTCTGCGCCTCGCGCACGGCCTCGTCCTGGTCGAAGAGGGTGACGACGAGCGTGGCGTAGCCTTCGGCTTCCTTGAACTCGCCGCGTTCCTTGGCTGTCTTGGCGAGCCAGAGGTACGCTTTCTCGCGTTTGGCGGTGTCGGTGGCGTTGAGGGAGACGGCTTCGCGGAGGGCGGCGTCGGCCTTGTCGTAGTTGCCGGCCTTGGATTCGAGGATGCCGAGGGCGAGGGCGGTGTCGGCGGCATCCTCCGTGCGGACTGGCTGCGCGAGGGCGGCGCGGTATGCGACGATGGCCTGCGAATAGCGTCCGGCGGCTTCCTCGGCGGCGCCCTCGAGCGCGTAGCCGGCCTGGTACCATTCCGGCGAGGGCGAGCTTTCGACTATGGCGCGGCCGCATATCGCCGCTTCCTCGTAGGCGTTCGTGCCGGCTTCCGTGCCGAGCAGGAAGTAGCCGACGGAGCGTATCTTGCTCGCGCCCATGCGTTCGCACGCCCCCTCGCGCACGAGCTGCGCATACGCCGCCTTGGCTTCCGCGATACGTTCTTCCTTGAAGTCGTGGTCGGCGAGCATGAGCCGCGCCTCGCGGGACTGGTCGAGCGAGAGACCGCTCTTCACCGCTTCGCGGAGGAGCGGAGCCCCCTCGGCGTCGTGGCCGGCCATGAATGCGGCGACGCCGCGCCAGTAGAGCGCCTCGGCGCGCTTCTCCTTCGGCGCGTCCTTGATTGAGAGCATCTCCTTGAGCGCGAGGTCGGCGGCCGTCCAACGCTCGGCGCGCACGTCGATGAGCGCTTTGCGGAAAAGTGCCTCCGCCGCCTCCGGCGAGCCGGCGGCCGACGACGCAATCGCCGCGTATTCGGCCGCCGCCTCGTCCTCGCGCTTGGCGCGTTCGTAGGCCCAGGCGAGGCGAAGGCGGTCTGCGGGGCTCTTGGAGAGCGCGGCGGAACGCTTGGCGGCCTCGATTGCGGCGCTGGAATCGCCGCCCTTGCCGGCCGCCTCGAACTCCATTCGCGAGAGAGGCAGCTCGACGGCGGCGCGGTGCCGCCCGTTGGGATGGCGCTCGATATACTTCTTAAGGAGTGCGCGCGCCTCGTCGCGTTCGCCGGTCTGGCACGCGCATACCGCTATCAGATAGTCGGCGTCGTCGCTGCCGCCCTCGCCGCACAGCGCCGCCGCATCCGCGTATTTGCCGTCGAGATAGTCGCTCCATGCCGCGCGCATCCTCACGTCCGCCGAGCGTTCGTCGTTCGCGTACAGCTTCAGGAAAGTGCGCAGGAGAGTGGACGCCTCGCGGTAGCTCTTGTCCATGTAGCAGCGCATCCCGGCGGAGTAGAGCGC
>CAMZET010000106.1 GCA_947305825.1 uncultured Verrucomicrobiota bacterium | reverse complement strand
GTGATGCCGCTCATGAAGCCAACCGGCACGAATATGCCCAGCAGCACGAGTGTCGTCGCGATGACCGCGCCCGTCACGTCCTTCATCGCCTGTATCGTCGCCTCCTTCGCGTTGTAGCCGCGCGTCTCGATTATGAACTGCACGCGCTCCACGACGACGATGCAGTCGTCAACCACGACGCCGATCGCCAGCACAAGCCCGAACAGCGTCAGGATGTTGATGGAGTAGCCCAGCACGGCCATCAAAATGAACGTCGAGCATATCGATACGGGAATCGTGAGGCACGGAATCAAGGTCGCCCGCCAGTCCTGCAAGAACAGGTAACAGACGAGCACGACGAGCACGAACGTGATGAGGAGCGTCTCGACGATTTCGCGTATGCACTTGCGCACGTAGTCGGTGGCGTCGTAGGGAATCGTGTACTCCATGTCTTCCGGGAACGATTCCTTGAGGCGCTCGAGTTCAGCGAGGAGCATGTTCATCGACTTGATGGCGTTGGCGCCGGGCTTCTGCTGGACGGCGATGTTGATGGCGTTGCCGCTGTTGAGCTGGCCGGAGAACGAATAGCTCTGTTCGCCTATTTCGACGCGGGCGATGTCCTTGAGGCGGACGATGCCGCCCTGGTCGTCGCGCCTGACGACGATTTCATTGAATTCCTCCGGCGTCATCAGGCGGCCCTTGGCGACGAGCGAGTAGGTGAACGCGCCGTGTTCGGCGGTGGGAGAGGCGCCGACGGCGCCGAGCGACGCCTGGATGTTCTGCTGCGAAATCGCGGTCATCACCTCTTCGGAGTTCATGCCCTGCGCCGCCATGCGCTGCGGGTCGAGCCACACGCGCACCGCGAGCTTCGGGCCGTAAATCTGCGCCTCGCCTACGCCAGGCACGCGCAGCAGCACCGGCTGGATGTTCTGGTAGGCGTAGTCGGAGAGTTCCAGGCGCGAATGCGTCCCCTTCGGCGACAGAAGCGAGATGAAGCCGAGGAAGTCGGTGGACTGCGCTCTCACGCGGCCGCCGAGCTGGCGCGCCTCCGCCGGCAGCTTCGCCTCCGCCTGGCTCACGCGGTTCTGCACTTTCACGAGGTCCATGTCGCGGTCGGTGCCGACCTCGAACGAAATTGTGAGCGAATACGAGCCGTCGTCGCCAGACTCCGACGACATGTAAATCATGTCGTCCACGCCGTTGACTTCATCCTCGATAGGCGTGGCTATCGTGTTCATCACTTCGCGCGCGTTCGCGCCGGGATAGTTGTAGCTGACGCGTATTTCCGGCGGGGTGAGCTGCGGATACTGCGCAATCGGCAGGTTGAAAATCGCCATCACGCCCGCGAGCGTCAGCACGATGGCGATAACCATCGCGAAGCGCGGTCGCTCCACGAACGTCCGCGAGAACGTCTTGATTTCGTCTACCGCCTTCCTAATCGATAGCTTCATCTTGTGATGTTCCTTTGTTCCTGTGGGTGGAGCGTTCTTATTCCACGGTAGGCTTGAAGTTCGGGTCGATGTCCTCGTTCGGCGTAGGGGCGACTTCCGCCACCTTTGCGCCGGCCTGGAGCTTGGAGACGCCGGAAATCACGACTTTCTCGCCTTCCTTGAGGCCGTCCAGAATCGGGCACCAGCCGAGATAGGCGTCGCGGGTCTTCACCGGACGCGATTCGACCGTGCCGTCCTCCTTCACCACCCAGACGCCGAGGTTGCCGCCGGGAAGGTCGAATATGGCCGACTGCGGCACGGAGGGGTATTTCGGCGGGTTCTGGAGATCTGCGAGGAGCGTGACGTATGAATTCGGGATGAGGAGGCGGTCCGGGTTGGGGAACGACAGGCGCATCTGGATGGTGGCCGTCTCCTTGGACATCGCGTTGTCGTCGAAGTCCCACTTGCCCTGTTCGGCGTACTCGCTGCCGTCGGCGAGCGTGAGGCGCAGGCGAAGCGCCTCGGCGGTGCCCGCCTTCTGGGCCTCGCGCCAGGCGATGTAGGCGCGGTCGGTCATCGGGAAGGAGACGCGCATGGGGTCGATTTGGACTATGCGGGCGAGCGCGCCCTTGGACGGCGCGACGTAGTCGCCCACGTGGGCGGAGGACTTGCCAATCTGCCCGGAAATCGGGGCGACGACGCGCGCTTTCTTGAGGTCGTATTCCGCGACGACGAGGTTGGCCTTGGCCTGGAGAACGGCGGCGGCGGCGGACTCGCTTGCCGCCTCGGCGTTGTCGCGCTCGAGCTGCGTGATGCCGCGCTCGTCGGCGTTCTGCATTCTGTCGTAGTAGCGCTTGGCGCGGCGAGCCTCCGCCTCCGCTGCCTCCAAATCCGCCTTGCGCTGGTTCACTACCGCCTGGTAGCGCTCGTCGTCCAGCACGTACAGCAAATCGCCCGCTTGCACCGTGTCGCCTTCCTTGAACTTCATCTCCACGATGTAGCCGTCTACCTGCGGAAGAAGCTCGACCTCCTGCACCGGCTCCGCGTGCGCCACGAACGTCTCCGGACGGTTGTAGGCGCGCATCTGGGCGTTCGTCACGGCCACGGTCTGCGCCATGCCGGCCATAGCGGCCATCGGATTCGCCGCTGCCGGCTTCTGCGGCCAGTTGTCCTTCAGTATCCATCCAACCGCCACGCAGACGGCGCAAGTGACTATCTGGCCCACAAGGGCGCCGATTGCCTTGGCCGCGCCCTTCGTTTCTTCCTTTTTCTCTTCCATGTTCTAGACTCTTCTATGGTTGGTGGACCCGTTTACGCACGGGCAATGCATTTTTAAGTATACCAAAAATCGGCCGCTCTTGCTTGGGCGCCGCCCTCTTGCCGAGGCCCGGGGCAACAGCATTTACCCTGCGATATGCCGGTTGCGGTGCGCGAAAGCGGCGGCGGCGAGGAATGCGGTGAACGGTGCGACCAGGACGACGGCGAAGGAGCCTACGAGGGTTTTTGCGACTTCGGCGGCGACGATCGGGGAATTGAGGAAAACGTGCGGCGGCACGCCCTCGGCCGCGAACACCATGAGAAGCGATAGGTAGCCGCCGGAGTAGGCGAGCAGGAGGGTGGTCGTCATCGTGCCGACGGTGGCGCGGCCGATGCGCACCGCGCTCATGAAGAGTTCGCGCCTGGAGATGAGCGGGCTGTGGCGGGCGACCTCGCGGGCGCCGGCGGCGATGTCCATCGCCAAATCCATCATGGCGCCGCTGCCGGCGAGGATGGTGGCGGCGAGGAAGAGGTCGGCGAGGTCGAGGTCGGCGGCGCCGGAATAGACGAGGGTCTGGACGAACGGGAGGGTCGCGCCGTTTATGCCGAGCATGGAACCGAAGAGGTGCGCGAGGCAGAGGCCGGCGGCGACGCCGAGCATGCAGCCGCCGAAGGCAACGGCGGCCTTGCGCGTGAGGCCGCCGACCAGCGCCATGATGGCGGCGGCCATGACGCCCGTGGCGACGAATGCGACGAGAGAGGCGTTCCAGCCGGCTAGCGCGAGAGGCACGACTACTCGCCAGACGACGAATGCGCAAAACACGAAGCTGGTGAGGGCGTTGAGCCCGGTGCGGCCGGCGAACGCGACGAGGAGCAATGCGAAAAGCGCGAACACGGCGAGCGTCGGAGCCAGGCGCCAGGGTGAGAGGGCGGTCAGCACGGGCGTGGCGTTTTCGCTTAATTCCGCGCTTGGTGCGCTTGCGAGGAGGACGTCGCCGGGGCGATAGATGGTGTCGAGCTCCATTTGGCCGCGGACCGTGTTTCCGGCGCGGGCTCTCATCCCTTTCCTGTCGCCGTCAAGGAGTTCGACCTCCAGCGTCTGCGAGCCGTATTGGACGTGTCCCAGGGTCTGCAGGCCGGAGTCGTCGACAGCAAGGACCCGCGCCCTGCAGACCATGCGGCGCGTGTTCGCCCCTCCGCCGTCTTGCTCGCTTCCGGCGGACGGCGCAAAGACTGCGGCGGCCACCGCCGCCGCCAGCAGCAACGCGCTCGCCGCCCACTTGCGAAGTTCCGCCACGCGCTATCTCCCGCAGCAGAGCGATTTGATTATCCGCGCGATGTCGGTATTCTCCAGAAGCCCGGTGAAACGCTCGCCGCCGGGGCCGACCGAGGTCGTCAGCGCCGGGAGACCGGTGTGCGCACCGCTCGTCCAGCCGACGCCGGCGCGGCTTTGCATCACGCGGCGCACCTTGTCCGCGAAATCCTTGGCGTCCGGGAAATAGCGTTTGAGGCTCTTGAGTTCCTTGTCCGTGAATACCATCGGGTCCTCTTCCGCGTCGCCGTCCGCTTTCAGGCCGTAGTTTTCCTCAACCATAGCGAGCGCATCGGCGAACTTGAACTTGCGCCCGAGGTCGTCGCGTTTGGCGGCGAGCCGCCTACGGAACATGCGCGTCGAACTCTTCTGCGCCGCCAGCCGCTCCATGTAGAAAGCGTATCCAGTGCCGGCGAAGCCCATCGACATTCCGCCGGTCTCGTGGTCGCCCGTGACGACCACGAGCGTATCTGGATGCGCCGACTGGAAATCGAGCGCGACTTGCACGGCCTTGTCGAATTCGAGCATGTCGCGGAGGTTGGTGGCCGCGTCGTTGGAGTGCCCGGACCAGTCGATGCTGCCGCCTTCAACCATGAGAAAGAACCCCTTCGGAGAGGAGGCGGACTCGCCGTCGAGGCGCGCAATCGCGGCGGCGGTGATTTCCGGAAGGCGCGGCGTGTCGGGCTCGTCAGCCGCGTCGATCGCGTAAGGCAGGGCCTCCTCGCCGGAGCGCCACCAGACGCGGCGCCCGCGCTCCGCCGCTGTCACCTGCGAAAACTCGCCGCGGCCTTCCAGCACCAGCCACCCGTTGGTCGCCGCATACTCGTACAAGTCGCCTACGTTCTCGGCGACGTTCTCCGTCATGGAATTCGCCTGCGCGAGTCCGCCGCCCATGAACAGGTCGAAACCGCTGCGCACGAGATCGAGTCCTATTTCGTAAAGCATCGAACGGTCTGCCTGGTGCGCATAGAACCCGGCCGGCGTCGCGTGGTTGATTGTCACACTCGTCACAATCCCGACCGCCATCCCCTCCTTTTTCGCTACTTCCGCGCAGCTCTCGAGCCGCCCTCCGCACGCGTCAAGGCCAAGCACACCGTTGTTCGTCTTCTCGCCGCACGCTATCGCCGTCGCCGCCGCCGCCGAGTCCGTCACCAGCGACGATGCCGACGGAGTTCGCGTGGTCGCCTCGTACGGCATAGTGTTCATCGCCAGGGCGCCGCCGCCCACGCGCCGCGAAAACTCGTCCGCAATCATCCTCTGCGGTATGCTCATCCCGTCGCCGATGAGCAGGATTATGTTGCGCGGCCGCGCTTCCTCCACGGCCGGCGCGGCGGACAGTGCGGCTGGCACGGCTGGTACGGCTGGCACGGCTGGTACGGCTGGCGCGGCTGGCACGGCTGGTACGGCTGGCGCGGCGGTCAGTGCGACTGGCGCGGCTACGGAAGCGGCTGACGCCATCGCCATCGCCGCCGCCACTGCAATTCTTGCGTTGGGCTTGATCATTTCTTTGCTTTCTATTTCTCTTCGACGAGTTCTTCGACTATGGTGCGCTTTTCGGACGAGAACGAGATGCCGATTAGTGTCAGGCGCTTGCCGGAGAGCGCGTACTTGCCGGCGTAGT
>CAMZET010000105.1 GCA_947305825.1 uncultured Verrucomicrobiota bacterium | reverse complement strand
ATGCCGCGCAGGACGCGCAGCGTCGGATCCAGGCCGAGAGAGACGATGGGTTCCGGGCCTGCGGAGCGTCTTCGGACGAGCCATCTGGCGGCGTTGAAAAGGGAGCGACGAGCCAGCGGGCCCGAAGCGGCGGAAGGCGAGGCGAGGAAGTTTGCGGCGGCGGCGAGCCAGGTCTGGCGAGCGGTGGCGGCGTCGCAGACCGGGGTCGCCGAAGGGCGGAACTTCCAGTCGAGGGCCTTGGAGTAGAGTGGGTCCCGGAGTTTTGCGGCGCGGTCTTCGGCTCGCCAGGCATAGCGGTGCGTGGCGATGAGTGATGCGTCGCCGGCGCCTAGGACGGCCTTGTTGAGGTTGCGCGCGACGAAAGCGAGGTCTGCGGTTTCTGCTGCGAGGAGGAGTCCGGCGCCGCGGTTGGCGAGAAGCCTCGCCGCCTCGACGGGCGGCAGCTCATCCGGCGCGAGACGCTTCACGCCGGCGAACAGGCTCTCGCCAGACTCGCCGGCGACGTCGCACCAGGCGTGCACAAGCTCCTGAATCATCAGCCGCTCCTGGTCGTGGTGCAGCCGCCAGGTCGTCTTAGGCTCGCAGAAGTCGACGTCGATGCCCAATGCCGCGCTCCAGCGGCGCGAAATGCCGCCGAGTTTCGCGGATATGGCGGAAACCTCGTTCGCCGTGGCGGAGTTTTCGACTACGACATAAAAGTCCAGGTCGTTTGAGAGCGAACCGTCGGCGGCGACGCCGCCTTCGCCGCGGGCGTAGCCGCCGCCGAGAACGACGCCGCGAAGGCCATTTAGGCGGCAAGCGTCGATTTCCGCGCCTATTTCCCGTATGGCGCGCTCGACGAGGCTGTCCGCCTCTGGCGCGTCGCCGGCGGCATGGCGTCCCATCAGTTCCGCCCCCTGTGCGAGGCGCCGACCAGGAATTTCCAGATTGCGCCGAGAAAGCCGAAGCCATCGCCGATGGAGCGGGCGATGCCGGGATCTTCGATGTCTGTCCACTCGCCGCTTTTCGCGTCGATTATGCGGTGGCCGATGACTATCTTGTCCTCGAGGACCAGCCCGGTGCCGATGTAAGTGTCGTTGCCGATTACCGTGCGGCGCAAATGGGCGCCCTCGGCGACGAACGAGCCGCGCCCGACAATCACGTCGCCGTCGAGCTGCACAAGGCGGCCGCACCACGTGTCGTCTTGCAGGATTACCGGGGGTTTCACCTCGGTGCCGTGCTCCAGCACCACGTTGCGCCCAAGATGCACGCCTTTCTCCGCCGAATATCCGGGAAGCGTGAAAATCACAGGGTCGTGGAGGACGGCGAGATTGACGCGGTGCCAGGATTTGACGTCCGAGACAGCGACGCCGTGAGGATAGACGGCGTTCCAGCGCCCGTGCCGCCACTGGTAGATGCCGGCGGGCGTGTCGGCGCACAGTGGCTCTTCAAGCGGCTTGATTGACATTTCGCCGAGCGCGTGACCAGAAAGGCACAGTCCCCAGGCGACGCAGAGCCCGTCGGGATAGCCGTGCTCGAAGACGCTTTCCAGGTCGTCCAGCCCCTTTGGCGGCGGGCCGTCGCCCCTGGAGTACTTGACGTCGTACCCTTTCGTCTCAGGGTCTGCGAATTCTGCGGCTAGATTCCCCAGCCAGTGGTAGTCGAGGATTTCGATGTCGTGGAGGCCGGACTGGACGGCATGCTCTATGCCGTAGTCGATTATCCTGCGTCCGGCGATGGGGAGTTCGGCCGGGCTTCTCCCCGGGAAGAGCGCCGTGACCCATTCGCTAGCGGCGACCGAAGGAACGGCCAGCAGCTTCCAGTCTCGACGGTCGACGCCCATCAGTACGCCCCCTTTCCGCCGATGATGGCGGGAATCGTCTTGAGCAGGATGACGATGTCCTTCCAGATGCTGGGCGCGAGGATGTATTCCTTGTCCAGGCGCACCTGCTCGCGGAAGGGGATTTCGCTGCGGCCGTTGATTTGCCACAGGCAGGTTATGCCGGGAATGACGTCGAGGCGCTTGCGGTCTTCGAGGGTGTATTCTGCGACTTCGGAAGGGACGGGCGGGCGCGGCCCGACGAGGCTCATGTCGCCTTTGAGGACGTTCCAGAGCTGCGGGAGCTCGTCGAGGCTGGTGCGGCGCAGGAAGCGGCCGACCGGCGTGATGCGTGGGTCGTCCTTCATTTTGAATATGACGCCGTCGGAGGATTCGTTCATGTCGGCGAGTCCGGCTTTGAGTTGCTCGGCGTCCTGTCGCATGCTGCGGAACTTGTAGAACTTGAAGTGTCTGCCGTAGCGGCCGACGCGGGTCTGGCTGAAGAATACCGGGCCTGGGCTCGTGAACCGCACGGCGGCGGCGAGAATGGCGAAGACCGGCGACAGGAGCGCGAGACCAAGCGCCGCGCCGACGATGTCCATCGCGCGTTTCATGACGTAAGACCCGCGCACCGTCAGCTTCCAGAGCTTGAGGCGGAAGCTGCGCCTCCTGTTGCCGTGCCTCCTGGAGGCCAGTTCCTTGACGAGGCCTTCGAGGTCGGTTCCCGGGGATCTGTCAAGGAAACTGGACATATGTTTGCGTTCTGAAGTCTGGCACGGCGGCGTCGCGTCTAGAGGGTGTCGGCGAGGCTATGGAGTTTGGCGGCGAGGGACTTGGCTCCTGCGAGGTTGGATAGCGCGGCGGCGCCGCGCAGTTCAATTGCCGTGTCGGCCATTTCGCGGTCGCCAGTCGCAAGCGCGTTGCCCTTGATTGTGTGGGCGGCGCGGTCGAGCCGTTTCCAGTCCGTGTTCGCGAGCGCAGCGTCGAGCTCGGCGAGCTTCTCGTCGATTGAGCGCATGTATTCTTCGTATATTTCGCCGGCGACATCCGGGTCGCCGAACTGCTCGTCCAGATAATCCTGGCAGCATTTTTTCATAGTGCTTCTCTCGGTTGGTATTCGAATGGAATGAAAAAGATGGTTTCGTTGAGGTTCTGGTAGCGGTTGCGGGCGATGCCGTTGCAAAGGGCGCGTATTATGAGGCGGCCGCGGCCGCGCCCGCTCATTTCGCGGTTGAGCAGCTCGAACTCCGCCGACGGGTCGCCCGCAACCAGTTCCTTGGTCGGCGTAGGCGTGCCGGTATCCCAGATTGTCAGTTCCACGTTCTTGCCCACGCTCCTGACGCGCATGCTGGCGACGGCGGTAAGACGCTCGTGGTTGTCCATGCCGTGGTCGTGGATGTTCATGAGCATCTCTTCGACGACGAGTTGCAGGCGGTTGATAAGGTCGTCGCTCCAGCCTTGCTCCAGGCACCAGTTGCCCAGCGAGACCGCCGCCCGGTCTATGTCCGCCGCTTTCATCGAAACCGTGTATTCGAAGATGCCGGGCGGGAAGTAGCGCGTGCCGAACACCAGCATCGTCACGTCGTCGGAGTAAGTCGTGTAGCCGTATTCCTCGCAGGCGGTGATGAACTTCTGCGGCACGGCGACGATGGAGCCGTTGAGCCTCGCCTCCGTGGCGAGTCCCGCGAACGTGGACTGCACAAGTTCCGCCGGGATGACATCCTCGCTGTCCGCGTCGCGGGCGAGGTCGTCGATGCCGTCGGAACAGGCCATGCAGACGGCCGTTTTGGTGAGAGGGGTGTGGACGACGTCATCTGCTGAATAGACGGTATCCGGCAGGAGACCGATGGGCAGTCCGCCTCGCTTCTGCGGGTTGACGGGCGGCATGTCGGGGTTCATCGGGTCCACGACGATGAGGTCCGGCACGCCGCAGCTCAGCCACACGACCTCGTTCTGGAGCGGGCGGTGGATGCAGATGAGCGCTGTCATGTAGGAGACGTCGGCGAGGTGCTTGCGGAAGAATTTGTGGAGGAGATTGGCGATGTCCGCAGGACCCAGGGTCTGTTCGCCCTCGTGGAGCGTGAACTGCTTCAGGAAGGCCTGGACGGCTGTCATGGTCAGCGCGGCGCTCGTGCCGTGGCCCTGAATGTCGCCCAGCACATAGAGATACACGCCTTTGCCGTACTGCACGGCCTCGTAGAGGTCGCCGCTCACGGAGTCTTTCGGGCGCCAGAGCGTAGTGTAGAAGCCGCGCGGCGTCATTAGTACGCGGTTCGGCAGCATGCTGTTCTGCACGTTCGCCGCCAGCTCCAGGCTTTTGCGCTGCTCGTCGAGCTGCCGCTCGATGAACTGCTCTATCTTGCGCGAGGCGACTATGTTCTGCACACGCTTGAGCAGCACCTCGGGACGTATTGATTTCGGCAGATAGTAGCTGCAGGAATCCTCCAGTATCTTCTTGAGGAAGCCGCCGCCTTCCTCGGGGTCGAGCGCCGTCATGAAGAATATAGGCATGGACTTGTCCAGGCCGCGCACTATGTCGCGGAACACGAAACCATCCATGTCGCCCATCATGATGTCCGAAATGATTGCGCGGAACTGCTTGTGGTCTTCGCGCAGGATGCTGACCGCCTCGTCCACGCTCGCGGCCGTCACCGCCGTGTACCCTATTCCCCTTAACTTGGCGCTGAGTGTCAGCCGTATCAGCCGCTCGTCGTCAAGTATGAGGATTTTGGTTTTTCCGTATGCGTCAGTCATAAGCTCTCGTCCCCTCTTGCCAGTCGCGTATATTATAGCATAATTTCCGCGTTTTGTGCTTGTTGAAGTGAAGCGTAGCCGGGCGAAAAGGCGGAGAGGAGGCAACAGCCGCTCGAAGAGCCGCCCGCGATACCTGGGTGAAGCCGCCCGCGATACCTGGGTGAAGCCGCCCGCGATACCTGGGTGAAGCCGCCCGCGATACCTTTAAATACGGTACTGGAAGTGGAGGGGCTAGGAGAGGGTGTGGAGGTAGTGGGGCAAGGGGGTTTGGAGGTAAATGTCGCCCTGGATAAAGCGGCATTGGCACTTGACCCTGAAGGGGTAAGTGTGGTAAAATTAACCGCAACACGAAACGAGGGGGCTTGCGGCTCCTTCCAAACAAAAGAAAGCAAGGAAAAGAAATGCAGATAAGCGAAGTAAAGGCGCGTGAAATCATCGATTCGCGCGGCAATCCGACGGTAGAAGTAGACGTTATCCTGGACGACGGCACGCTTGGGCGCGCCGCGGTTCCGTCGGGGGCTTCCACCGGCGTCAACGAGGCGCTTGAACTGCGCGACGGCGACAAGGGCCGCTATCTCGGCAAGGGCGTGACCAAGGCCGTCGAGAACGTGAACAAGGTAATCGCGCCTGCCGTCGAGGGGATGTGCGCGTGCGACCAGCGCGGCATCGACAAGGTGATGCTCGAGCTCGACGGCACGCCGACGAAGTCCAAGCTCGGCGCCAACGCGATTCTCGGCGTGTCGCTCGCGGTCGCCAAGGCCGCCGCCAACTATCTCGGCATGCCGCTGTACCGCTACATCGGCGGCACGAACACCTATACCTTGCCCGTGCCGATGATGAACATCATCAACGGCGGCGCCCATTCCGACGCGCCCATCGCGTTCCAGGAATTCATGATTCGCCCCGTCGGCGCGCCCACCTTCAAGGAAGGCCTGCGCTGCGGCGCCGAGGTCTTCCACAACCTCAAGAAGGTCCTCAAGGCTCGCGGCCTGTCCACCGCCGTCGGCGACGAAGGCGGCTTCGCTCCCGCGCTCGACTCCATCGAGGA
>CAMZET010000104.1 GCA_947305825.1 uncultured Verrucomicrobiota bacterium | reverse complement strand
TCGACCGTTTCCGGCTTCACCCTGCGCAACGGCGGCACGTTCAACACCACCGGCGACATGCGCGACGAAAACATGGGCGGTCTCGCGCTCGCTCCGTCTTGCCGCCACGGGGAAACGGGATCGGCGGTTTTTGAAAACTGCGTGTTCACGAATGGTTTCGCCCGCACGGCCGGCGATGTCGCAGGCGGCATTCTGCGCCGCTGCCGTCTCTACGGAGGCAACGTTTCCTCCGGCGCGGCGATTTCGATGTACTCGCGTTTCGAACACTGCCTGCTCGTGAACGAATCGGACGACGACACCGGCGTGCGCTTCTGCGGCGGCATGCGCTCTTGCACATACGTGAACAAGCAGGGCAAGGCTTCCGGCCAGAATGTCGAACTCGGGAACAGCCTCTTCGAATATGGCGCGACCTACGAAAACTCGGTCATCGCCACGGCCAACATCGAGGGCGGCGATTTGCATCCCGTTCTCGAGAATATGACGAACTGCCTTTGGGTGGTTGGCGGCGGCAACGCCACGATCAACTCCGCCACGTGCGCGAACGTTAGAACGGTCTCCACGGTGGAAGATGCGCTCGCAATGCTTGACGAAGCCTACGCGCCAATCGACGGCTCCGCGCTCGTCGATGCCGGCGACCGCGCGCTTCTTGCAAAACTCTCCGGCGACGTCTCGACCGACCTCGCGGGAGGACAGCGCATCTACGGCGGTGCGCTGGATATCGGCGCGTTTGAATACGACCTCCGGCCCGCGCTCGCCAAGGCGTTGCACCGTCGCGTCACTGCTGTCGCGTCCGCCGGCGAGGAGATCGCGCTTGCCGACGGCAAGATTCGCATCCCGGCCGGTGCGATCGACGCGGGCATTTCCGTCAATCGCGAGAGCGGCTTTGCCTTCTCCGCGGAGGTGACCGGCTCGGGGACGCTGTCGATTTACATCGACGATATGGAGACGCCGTGGCGCACGCTGACTGCGGCGGATGGCGAGACGGAGCTGCGATTCCGCGTCGCGGCCGGAACGACGGCTCTTCGCTTCGCCTACGCACCCGGGGCTTCGGATGCCGGCGGCGCGTCGATCGGCGCTTTCGTCGGCACCAACGGATTCATGCTGATCATCCGATAGCGGCGCGCCCGCCATGCCATTGGCGGGAATCGGCAAAGTCCGGCATATGCAAAGCAGGAACGAAGATATGCGATACGCGCTGCGAATGGAGCGGCTGACCGCGCGCAAGATCGAGCAGACGCGCGTGAAGCAGGACCGGCTCGGCGCGCGCGACGAGGACGACTACGGCCTCGTCCTGCCGCCCGCGTCCTTCAAGGTCGAACTCCCGGTGCGCGACGCGACAGGACAGTGGTCGGGTCCGCGTGCGTGGGCCGCGAACTTCCGCTGGCTGATGGAGAACCATCCA
Source organism: uncultured Verrucomicrobiota bacterium (assembly GCA_947305825.1). The sequence goes on along the minus strand of CAMZET010000104.1, from coordinate 4,211 downwards.
TGCTACATCGACCCCGACGATGCCATCGCCGGACGCTGGATGTTCATGCTTTCGCGCATGCGCCTCGGCTATCAGCTGTCGCGTTCGAACTTCGCGTTCGACTACTCGCATCTGGAGCCCGAGCAGAAGAAGTACGACATCACCACCGGCATCGGCAAGGACGCCCACTTCGCGCCCGACTACCAGATCGGTCTCGATCTCGGCTGGGGCGGGCTGCTGGAGAAAGTACGTGCTGCGCGGCTGAAGTTTTCCGCCGGCGGCGAAGACGCCGCCTATTCCGTCGAGCTGATGGATGCCGAAGAGCAGGCGATTCTCGGCGTTCAGGCCTGGATGCGCCGGCTGGGCGCGGCCGCGGCCGACCGCACGATGACCGAAGAGGATCCCGAGCGCCGCGCGAATCTTGAAGAGATGGCGCGTATCTGCCTGAAGCTCGTTGACCGTCCGCCCGAAACCCTCCGCGAGGCGGTGCAGTGGATCGCCGTGTTCAACATGGCTTCGCGGACATACAACCGCGACGGCGCGGGCGGACAGCTCGACGAGCTGCTGCGTCCCTACTACGAGCGCGACATCGCCGCCGGGCTCATAACGGACGAAGACGCGGAGTTCTATTGCTTCTGCCTGCTTCTCAACGATCCGCACTATTACCAGATCGGGGGGCCTGCGGCCGACGGAACCGACCAGACTTCGCGCATGAGCTACATCATTCTCGAAGCGGCGAGCAAGCTCAAGAGTTCGTGCAACCTCACGATTCGCGTCTGGGACGGCATGGACCGCGCGCTCTACCGTCGTGGTGTGGAGATTCTCCTCGCCAACCGTCTTGGCTATCCGCGCTTCTCAGGCGACAAGGCGCTCGTCGAAGGGTTCATGAAAAATGGCTATTCCGCCGAACTTGCCCGTCGGCGCATCGCGGTGGGCTGCAACTGGATGAGCCTGCCGGGCCTCGAATACACTCTGAACGACGTCGTCAAGATCAACATCGCCAAGGTGTTCGAGGTGGCGTTTGCCGAATCCGCGTCGTGGGAGGAGCTGGAGGCGAACTATCGCAAACATTTCGCCGCCGCCGTGAAGGTGACGGCGGAGGGCATCGACTTCCACCTCGACCACCAGTATCTCAACGAGCCGGAGCTGATGCTCAATCTTCTCTCGCACGGGCCGATAGAGAAGGGCTTGGACGTCAGCCACGGCGGAGCGACATACTACAACATGGCCATAGACGGCGCGGGTCTTGCGGTCGTCGCCGACTCGTTCGGCGCGATCGAGCAGCGCGTCGTGGACGAGAAAGCGCTTTCGTTCGCCGAAGTGAAGGCGGCGGTCGCCTCGAACTTCGCGGGCGATGACGGCGAACGCGTGCGCAAACTGATGGACGCCGCCGGGCGCTACGGCGCGGGCGGCACGCGCGCGGACGCCTGGGCCGTGAAACTCACGGAGATCCTGAACGGCGAGATCGCGGGCCACACCACGCCCCACGGCTTCAAGCTCATCCCCGGATGGTTCACATGGGCGGACACTTTGCGCTTCGGACGCGCCGTCGGCGCCACGCCGAACGGGCGCAGGGCGGGAGAGCCGATCTCGCATGGCGCAAACCCGCTCCCCGGTTTCCGCAAGGACGGCGCGCTCACTGCGATGGCGGCGGCAATTGCCTCTGTGCAGCCGGGATACGGCAACACCGCGCCTTGGCAGCTGGAAGTCGATTTAGGCCTCGCCGACGACGAGAGAGCCGTCGAGAAGCTCATGGCGCTCATGGACGGGCACTTCGCGCTCGGCGGCACGCTCATCAACATCAACGTGGTCGATGCGGAGAAGATACTCGAGGCGGATAGGGATCCGTCTAAATATCCCGACCTCGTCGTGCGCGTCACTGGCTTTACCGCATATTTCAATTCGCTCTCGCCCGCTTTCAGGCAGCTTGTGGTGAAGCGACTCATAAGGGAGGCGGTGTAAAGTGCTTTTGAACGGACTCGACTGGGCTGTCATAATCGCGTTCTTCGTCGTGCTTGCGCTCATTCCGGCCCTCGCGTCGCTCAAAAGCCGCGGGACGGCGGGGGACTTCTTCAACTCCGGGCACTCCATGCCTTGGTGGCTGATCGGCTTCTCGATGGTGGCCGCGACGACGGCGACAGACTCCGCGAATTTCTTCGCCGAGGTGATCCGTCGCGACGGCATGAGCGGCAACTGGATAATGTGGGCGTTCATTCTGACGGGGCTTCTCACCGTTTTCGTGTATGCGAAGCTGTGGGTGCGTTCCGGGGTGTCGACCGACATAGAGTTCTACGAGCTCAGGTATTCCGGGAAGCCGGCGGCGTTCCTCCGCGCCGTGCGCACGATCTACCTCGGCGTCGTATTCAACGTGCTCGTCCTCGGCAATGTCATACTCGCCGCAATCAAGATCGGCGTCGTCCTCTTCGGCATTGATGCGAATACGATACTCCTCGTCACGGTCGTCGCCTCGATCGTCTATACGTTCTTCGGCGGAATACGCGGCGTCATCTGGACGGACTTCTTCCTCTTTCTCGTCGTGATGGCAGGCGCAGTCGCGGCGATGGTGTACGGCCTCGCACTTCCCGAAGTAGGCGGGCTTGCCGGAATCGCGGCGAATCCGGAAACCGCAAAGCGGCTATCGATATTTCCCGACTTCGGTTCGCGCGACACGCTCTTCACGATGTTCGTCATTCCGCTCGCGGTGCAGTGGTGGAACGTGTGGAAGGCTGGTTCCGAGCCGGGCGGCGGCGGGTATATCGTCCAGCGCATGCTGACGGCGAAGTCCGGCAACCATGCGCTCGCCGGGACGCTCTTCTTCAACGTGCTCAACTGGGTGATACGTCCGTGGCCGTGGTATATCGTCGGCCTCTGCTCCGTTATCGTCTATCCCGATCTCGCCTCGATAAAAGCCGCATTCCCGAATGTGGATCCCTCGCTCGTCCAGGGCGACATGGCGTATCCCGCGATGCTTACCAAGGTTCCGCACCTGTGGCTCGGCGTCGTCGCCGCGTCGATGATGGGCGCGCTCTTCTCGACCGTCGCGGCACATCTCAATCTCGGCAGCGCCTACATCGTCAACGACCTCTGGAAGCGTTTCGCGCGTCCGGACGCAAGCGACCGCGAGCTTATCTGGGTGGGCCGCGCGTCGATGCTGCTCCTGCTGCTTCTCGGATGCTGGATCGCGCCTCATCTCAAGAGCGCGAAGGCGGCCTTCGACCTCATGCTGCTCATCGGCGCCGGGTCGGGATCGATCTTCCTCTTGCGCTGGTTCTGGATGAGGATAAACGCCTGGACTGAGATAACGGGGATGGGCGTGTCGTTCGCCGTCGCTCTCGTAATGCAGTTTGGCTTCCCCGAGATGCCGCCGTGGAAGAAGATGATGATCACGATTGGCATAACCACCGCGAGCTGGCTCGCCGTCACTCTCCTGACGAAGCCGACGGACTCGGCCGTCGCGGAAAAGTTCAAATCAACCGTCAGGGCGGAAGGACGCGATGTCGGCAAAGGGCTCCTCCTCACGACTCTTTCCGCAATGGTGATATTCACGATGATATGGGCTGTCGGCAAGGTGCTTTTCCGATGAATGGGGTGGTCTTCGACATAAAGCGCGGATGCGTGAAGGACGGGCCGGGGCTTCGCACGAGCGTGTTCATGAAGGGCTGCCCCCTCAAGTGCGTCTGGTGCCACAATCCAGAGTCTCAGTCGCCTGCCATCCAGCGGGCGGTCGCCACGGACGAGGTGTGCGGACGCGAAATGTCTGTCGAGGAAGTGATGGGCGAAGTCCGCCGCGACAAGGTTTTCTACTCCGCTTCCGGCGGCGGCGCCACTTTCACGGGCGGCGAGCCGACGATGCAGTTCGACTTTCTGATGGCGCTCTGCGGGGCGGCGAAGGCGGAGGGAATACACGTCGCCGTCGATACATGCGGCTTCGCTCCGCGCGAGTGTTTCGAGGCGCTTCTTCCGTACGTCGATTTGTTTCTCTACGATCTCAAGTGCATGGATGCGGCGCGGCATCTCGAATTCACGGGAGTGCCGAACGGGCAGATAATCGAGAATCTCGAATTTTTAGATTCCGCCGGCGCGAAGTTCTGGATCAGGTGCCCTCTCGTGCCGGGGCTGAACGATTCGGACGCCGACCTCGCCGCGCTTCGCGATTTCACCCGCGGCCTGCGCAACATGGAGAAGCTTGAGATATGCCCGTACCATCCCCTGGGTCTCGAGAAGTGCGCCAA
>CAMZET010000103.1 GCA_947305825.1 uncultured Verrucomicrobiota bacterium | reverse complement strand
TGGCGGCGGGTTGCATCCGGGTGTGGCGGCGGGTTGCATCCGGGTATGGCGGCGGGGTATGCCCGGGTGTGGCGGCGGCGTGGACCGCAGGACGAAAAAGCCCAAAATCGCTATTGCGGGGGGGTGGGGCATATGATATAATATACTTCTTGTCATATTTTTTCTGCAAGCAAGGTTCGAGCTAGAGCAAAATGAGTGTTGGGAAAGCGCATATCGGCCTTGGGGCCGGCGGAGAAGCGTCTCGCGCGAGTCGTCGGTCGGCGTTCTGTTTCAAAACGGGGGCATACATGAAGAAAACCATGAAAACAGCCAGTTTCCTGTTTGCGGTCGGAGTTACGCTGCTGGCGGTACCGGCGCGGGCGGAGGGCCTGGGTTTGAACCTGCCCGGATCCTACACGTACAAACTCGTGCTGCGCGACGACTGCGGTTTCGCGCTGAGCGGCGTCCTGTCGGGCGAAGTCGACGAGCGCGTCTCGTCCAACTATAATATAGAGGTATACGACGCGGACGGCGCGAAGGTCTCTTCGACGGCCTACGACGCGGAGGTCTCCGGCGGGCACAACTGCTCCATAGACGTCTCTGTCGGCGAGGGAAGCGGCAGCGCGAAGGTCGGCGCGCGCCTTACGCTTGTCGTGATCGACGCCGCCTTCGGCACCGAAATGTTCCGTTCCGCCAACGTGCTGCCGCCTGTCGGCGGCACGTTCGGCTATGCCGCCGCGCCCGTGGGCGTCTTCTTCGCCGCCGACGGCGACACAGACGCCTGGCTCGACTCCTGGCGGCGCGAAGTCGGCCTCTTCCTGCCCGCCGGTGCCGCGCTCGGCGCAAACGGCGACGACTACGACGCCGACGGCATTCCCAACCTGCGCGAATACCAGCTCGGCACCGACCCCACCGGCGGCGCCATCGATTCCATGATGGACAAGCCGTCCTTCTCCGCCGAGGCGGTGGAAGGGCGCGAGGGCGTCTACAAGGTGTCGTTCGCCTGCGACCCGAAGCACGTGTACAGCGTGCGCGCCGTGGAGGGCGAGGCCGCCGTCGGCGCCGACGGCAAGGATTTGGCGCTCTACGCGGGCCTCGCCGAGCTGGACGCTGGCACGGCGTCCGCGACGTACATCTACGACGCGGAAGCGGGCTCGGCGCAGGAGGTCTACGTGAAGGCGCCGTCCTTCACGGCGGCGGCGCTGCTGGGTCTCGCGGTCGACGGGCGGCTGCAGGAATACATCGCGCTCGAGGCTCCGCAGACCGTCGGCGTCACGCCCGGCTTCCCGCTCTCCTACGCGAGCGAGGCCGACGCGCTCGCCGCCAAGGCAATCGCGGAAATAGCGCCTAGCGAGGCCGTCGCCGGCGTCTTGACGGGCGACGGCGCACCCGACGGCTACAAGGGCTCGTTCACCGTGGAGGTCCGCGAGGCCGGTGGGACGTGGGAGCTATTCGCGCAGCTGACGCCGGAGGCGACCTCGAATCTCGTCGAGAACGCGAACGCCGTCGCCTTCCAGCTTCCCGTCGGCGCAGTCGCGCTCCTGCCGTCCGAGGCGACCACGAATGTCGTCGTGACCGGCTGCACGCCGGGCTTCTACTATTCGCTCTGCACAGGAACGGCGGCGACGGACATCGCCGCCGACGCCCAGACGCAGAACCTCGACGTCCTGTGCGGCGCGGACGGCGAGGTGGAGTTCCCGGCGGTCGCCAAGCCAAGCGACGGCGCCGGCTTCTTCAGGATTGGCATTTGCGAAGCAGAAAGGCAAGGAAATGAATAAGAAAACCATGAAAATCAGCAAGTTTGCGCTGTTGCTTCTTCTGCCGGTCGCGGCGGAAGCCGCGCCAGTGCTCCCGTATGGCACTTATCTCGTCAAAGGTTCGTTCAAGGGCGACTACAATACCGTGCAGCGCGATTTCGGCACGGCGACCGTCAAGGCCAGGCGCCCCGGCGGCGCCGTCGTCGCGCAGGCCGCCGTCTCCTCCGCCGACGAAGAGGGCGTCAATTTCGTCCTCTCCATTCCAGTGGCTTCCGCCGCCACCGCCAAATCCTGCACCGTGGGCGAGACGCTCGACTGCGAACTCGTCACGGGCGAAGGCGCGCTCGACGTCCCCAATTCCCTCAAAGTCGCCTCGCCCGTGGCGACCGGCAAGGTGACGTTCAACTGCACCGAAGTCAAGAGCTATGTCAACCCGTCCGACGGCACGGCGGTCGAGATACCGGTCGCCTACATCGAAGAGGCGCAGTGGTTCCTAGACGAGTATCTGGACGGCTCGGCCTACGATCCGTGGGGCGACTACGACAGCGACGGCGTGAGCAACTACGCCGAGTTCCTGGCGGGCACGATTCCGTTCGACGAGTCGGACTACCTTCGCGTGAAGGAGTTCACGATGAAAGACGGGCGCTTCGAGCTGAAGTTCGAGCACGTGGGCGGCCACGTGTACGCCGTATCGTCTGCTGACACGCTCGCGAAGCCGTCGTGGGGCAAGCGCGGCGTGCGCAAGTCGGCCGCCGGCGCCGAACTCGAACAGGTCATGGCGGACGGCGAGGAAGGCGAAGTCGGCGACACGGTAATCTACATAACGCCGCTCGGCGGCGCCGCCAGCGAATTCTTCAAGCTCGAAGCGAAATAGCAGGCAGAAGCGAAACAAGGGAAGCAAAGAAAGGAAAGACATGGAAACCAATTTCCGCAGCAAGGAGATTTTGTGCGCTCTCGCGCTTCTGCCGCTTGCGGCGTTCGCGCTTCCGCACATAAGCGAGAAGATTTCGCTGGAGAAGGGGTGGAACGCGGTGTACATCGAGTCGACGCCGACGAACGCACCGTGCGAAGAGTTCTTCCGCGACACGTCGGTAATCGCGGCGGCGGCATACCGCAGCGACGCGGACGCCTCGACGGCGCAGTATGACGCGAGCGGCAACGAGAAAGAGCAGGCGCCGGTCATGCTTTTGCAGTGGAACAAGGGAAGCAACGCCTCGGCGCTCAATTCGATTGTCGGCGGCAGCACCTATCTCATTTTCGCGCAGGAGGCCGAGACGATCGACGTCATCGGCGTGCCGGCGGCCCCGAAGATGACGTGGCGCAAGGTCTCCGCCGCCGAGACAAACGAATTCTTCAATCTGGTAGGCGTCTCCTCCGCCAGCAATTCCGTCTCCATCCAGGCGTATTTCGGCGAAGGTCCGTTCGGGCTCGTGAAGTCCAATCGCGCCATCTATTCGATAGGCGGCGAGGACGTGAACGCGCCCGAGACGAAAAACGCCGAGAAGGGCGGTTTCGGGCGGCTTTCGCCAATATACAGCGGCAAGGCGTACGCGCTCACCTCCACGGCTTCCGGCGAGTGGCCGGGCGTCATCGGCGTCGTCGGCAACGCCGTATCGTTCGGCGCGGACGCTAACTACGCCTCCATCAAGGTGCGCAACTGCGGCACCACGAACCACGTCTTCCGCTTTTCTATCGAGGAGTCGGCGACGGGCGAGGAAGTCCCGTGTCTCGCTCGCCGTCTGCCGCGCGTAGACGCCCTAAACGCGCCGGCCTGGACCAATGTGGACGAAACGGCAGAAGCCGCCTGGACAGTCGAACTGGAGCCGGACGAAGAGACCGAGCAGATTTTCAGCATCGACCGCTCGGCCATCCTTCCCGGCCGCTCCTACGGCGCCATCCTCGCCATCGAGGATGTCAGCGGCAGCCAGATGCGCGTCAGGCTCCCGATTGCCGTGGCCGACGCGGCTGCCGATACGGTCGCCTTCCCGACAGGGCTGTGGATAGGCGAAATCTCGCTCTCGCTCGTCTCCGGGATCGACGATGCCGTGCCGGTGCCGGTGGCGCCGGGCGCCGAACTCAAGATGAACGTCATGATGCACGTCGACGCCAACAAGAAGTGCACGCTTCTCCAGCGCGTCGCGTTCGGTTTCGACGAAACGGGCAAGCCGCGCCTCTTCGGCGACCTCGACGCGGCCTCCGCAGCGCTCGCCAACCCGAAGCGCTTCTCGACAGTCCTCATGAGCGTCGATACGCCGGCGGTCGCCGCCGGCGACGGCGACGAATTCGGCGACGGCGCGACGTTCTCCTGGACCGTCGCCCCGACCGCGCGTGACAATCCTTTCCGCCACGCCTGGCACCCGGACCACGACGGCAAGACCGCCGACTACTCCGGCTACCTCCCCGCTGGCGACGACCCGTCGCTCTACGCCAATCCCGTCAAACCTGAACTCTGGAGCATCACAAACCGCCTGGAATTCACCTGGCACGAGGGCGGCAACAACGCCGGCGACGTCCATTTCGGCTACAACCCGGACGAAACGACCGCCGGCATCGTCTTCTGGGACGTCGATGGCCTCATCGCCGCCCGCCCCGTCCGATCCGTCGGAACCTTCGTCCTAAAACGCCTATTCAAGGCCGGGGAACTCGAATAAATTTTTAGACACATCATTGAAACGATTGTAAATCCTGTCAATAATGTGTCTAAAAAACAAATTGAAACGATTTAAAAGGAATAGATCGATGAAAAGAATATTGCAACTTTCATTTATCCTAGGAGCCTATACGGCGTTTGCGGCCGTGCCGGAAGTGCTGACTTATCGCGGGGTGCTGGACTGGACGGGCCGCGAGGAGCGCAAGACGTCGCTGGAGATGACGTTCCGGCTCTACGATTCGCTTGCGCCTGAAACGGCTCTTTGGGCGCGGACGATACGCGTGCCGGTGGACACGAACGGCGTATTCTATGTGGAATTGAGCGACCGCCACGGAAGCGATCCGGACGGAATCGGCTACGCGCTCGCGGATGCGTTCGGCGCAATCAAGGGGACGCCTGAAATCGGCCTTACGCCGCCCGACTCCCCGGAACTTGCTCCGCGCCAGTCGCTTTCGACGGCACCGCGCGCGGCCAGGGCGGCGCGCGCCAAGGCCGCCGACGTCGTCTACGCGCCGACTGGAGCCTACGCCGAGGGCGTGAATATCGACTACGCCGTCGTCGGCCAAATCACCGTGCAGAAGGGCGCGTCGCTCGTCGCTTTCCCGCCGCAGTGCTCGCTCACGAAGCTTGACGAAGGGCGCATCCGCGAACTCGGCGGCGGTGACTCGGCCATCACCGTGCGCGACGTGGCGACGGTGCGTCCAAACTGGCCGGTGAACTTCACGCAGGACAGTTTCAAGTACACGACCGACGCCGCGCCGTGCGACATGATTCTCACGTACGAGGGCGAGGACGGCGCGTTCAACGCAATCGTGCCGGCGGGCGGCAAGATTGAGGGCGCGAACGCCAACGTCCAGACGATTTACGGCACCGCGTTCGGAAACCCGTAACCGCAGCATAAAGGAAAAGAGGGCAGCATTATGATAAAAAGCAATTTGATATTGGCGGCGGTGGTGATGTCGTCGGCTGGAGTGTTCGGCGCTATGGGAACCGGGTCTCTCACGAGTTCGACGCGGGAGCTCAGCGGCGGCATGATTTACACGGTTAACGATGACGTCACAATCAACGGCGACGCGGGCGCGAGCGCGCTGACGGTGAAGTCCGCCGGTTCCGGCGAGGGCAGCATCGTCGTCATCGATATTCAGAACGGCCACGTGCTGACGGTGAACGGCGGCAACGCGAACGGCCAGACCGGCGCGGGCGCGGGTATCCTTCTTCCCGAGGGCATGACGCTCTTCGTGAC
>CAMZET010000102.1 GCA_947305825.1 uncultured Verrucomicrobiota bacterium | reverse complement strand
GCGCAGATGTTCAAGAAGCACGGCATGAGCTCCATCCGCAACTTCGACGCGCTCAACGACGTGAACAACCTGAAGTGGTCCGGGCAGTGCATCCACGAGGCCGGGCTCAATCACGAAGTCGTCGTGACGATGATGGGCTTGCCGCCCGGCATCGACAACCAGGGCACGCACACGCCGGAATTCTACCGCGACCGCCTGCGCATGATTATGGACGCCGGCATCCCGTTCGACCGCGTCGCGTTCAAGGACGCTTCCGGCACTTCGACGCCCACTACCGTCTACTGGACGATGAGGCGCGCTCGCGAACTCCTCGGCAAGGACGTGCACATACAGTTCCATTCGCACGAGACGGCGGGCAACGGCGTGGCGTGCTATCTCGCGGCGCTGCGCGGCGGTGCGGACGGCATCGACCTCTCCATGGCTCCCATGAGCGGCGGCACCTGCCAGCCTGACATCATCACCATGTGGCACTGCCTCGACGGCGACGACGACTTCTGCTTCGACATCGACATCAAGAAGATAAAGAAGGCCGAGGACTCCTTCAAGAACGCCATGAAGAAGTACTTCCTCCCGCCGGAAGCGATGAACGTCAACCCGCAGATTATCTGGAGCCCGATGCCGGGCGGCGCACTTACCGCCAACACCCAGATGCTCCGCGACAACAACATGATGGACAAGTACGACGACATGATTGCCGAGATGTACGACTGCGTGCGCCTCGGCGGCTTCGGCACGTCCGTGACGCCCGTCAGCCAGTTCTACGCCCAGCAGGCCATCCAGAACGTCATGTTCGGCAAGTTCAAGAAGTTCTCGCCCGGCTACGCCAAGATGGTGCTCGGCTACTTCGGCAAGACGCCTGTTCCGCCGGACCCGGAAATCGTCAAGAAGGCCGCCGAATTCATGGCGTCCAACGAACTCACGAAGCCCTATTCGACGCCGACGACGAAGACGGTGCTCGAACTCAACGACGCCGACCCGAACAAGGGCGGAGCCGTCGCGAAGAAGGCGCTCGAGGACGCCGGCCTGCCCGTCACCGACGAGAACATCTTCATCGCGGCATCCTGCAAGGAGAAGGGCATCCTCTTCCTGAAGGACCCGTCCAAGGCGCCGATGGGCTGCCGCTTCGCCGAAGACGCCGCCGCAAAGCCCGCGCCTTCCAAGGATGGCGTGACGGTGACCATCAACGGCAAGGCGTACGGCGTGAAGATTACCGGCGACGGCAAGGCTGTCGTGAACGGCAAGGAAGTCGCGTTCAAGGCGGAGGCGGGCGTCAAGGCTGCGGCTCCGGCGGCAGCGGCTCCGGCCGGCGGCACCGAGGTCAAGGCTCCCGTGCCCGGCACCATCCTGCGCATCACCGCCCAGAGCGGAACCGCTGTCTCCAAGGGCGACGAAATCCTCGTCATGGACGTCATGAAGATGGAGACGCCCGTCACCGCTCCGTGCGACGGCACCGTCACGCTTGCCGTTGGCGCCACCGACAAGGTAGCCACAGGCGACCTCCTCGCCACCATCGGCTAATTCAGGGAGACAGGCAAATGAAGAGATTCCTGATAGCGTTATTCGCCTCCGCCCTCGCGCTTGGCGCGAGCGCGGAGGGCAACTGGCTCACGACGCTGGCGAAAGCCAAGGGGCTCGTTGGCGAGACTGGCATCGCGGGCTTCGCTCGCCGCGAGGCTCCCGCATACATCACCGGCAACTTCGCCGAGGCGGATCGTCCCGCCGCTCCGCAGTTCGACGCAGGCCGCCGCCTAAGGCGCGACGCTTTCGCCAACCGCAACGGCTTCTGGGTCGTCGATGAGTCGCAGGCCCAGACCCTCTCCACTCCTAACCACCCGGTCAAAAAGGGCGATTGGATTGGCGGCTACTTCGACGAGGCGGGTGCTTTCGTGCGCGGTCACGAGGTGAGGACGCTCTTCGGCATGCCTTACGGCGTCGGCCAGCTTATCATGATTCCGCTCTGCCTTATCATGATTTATCTCGCCGTTGTCAAGGGCTTTGAGCCTCTGCTGCTGCTGCCCATCGGTTTCGGCGGGCTTCTCGCGAACTGCCCGCTCGCCGGCGTTACCGCGCCATCGATGATGCACGACGGCGTGATAACGTTCCTCGCCTCCGGCATCCCGCAGATGCAAGGCGGCATAGTCGAGCCGGGCGGATTCCTCCACTATTTCTTCAAGTTCGGCATCGATACCGGCGTGTTCCCCATCATGATTTTCATGGGCGTGGGCGCCATGACCGATTTCGGCCCGCTTATCGCCAACCCGAAGATGGCTCTCCTCGGAGGCGCGGCGCAGTTCGGCATATTCTTCGCGCTCTTCGGCGCGCTGGGACTGGCCGCGCTCTTCGGCGCAGACTTCTTCGGCGGCGTCGACCCAGTCATGGCCGCCGCATCCATCGGCATCATCGGCGGCGCGGACGGCCCGACCGCCATCTGGCTCACGAGCCGCCTCGCACCCGACCTGCTCGGCGCCATCGCCGTCGCCGCCTATTCCTACATGGCGCTCGTGCCGATAATCCAGCCGCCCATCATGAACGCGCTCACCACGAAACAGGAGCGCCTCATCAAGATGCCGCCGCTGCGCGAGGTCAAGAAAATCGAGAAGATTTGCTTCCCGCTCATCGTGCTGCTGCTGTGCGCCGTGCTGCTGCCCAGCGCCGTGCCGCTAATCGGCGCGCTCATGCTCGGCAACCTCGCAAAGGAAGTGGGACCCTCCGTCGCGCGCATCGCCGATACGATGTCCAACGCGCTCATCAACATCGTGACAATCATGCTGGGCCTTTCCGTCGGCTCGAAGCTCGCGTGCGAGAAGTTCCTGTCCGGCACGACGCTCGGCATCCTGGCGCTCGGTCTCATCGCGTTCTGCGTGGGCACGGCCGCCGGCGTCACCATGGCCAAAATCATGAACCTGTTCTCGAAGGAGAAGGTGAACCCGCTGATTGGCTCGGCCGGCGTCTCGGCTGTCCCGATGGCCGCTCGCGTGTCGAACAAGGTCGCGCTCCAGAACGACCCGACCAACTTCATCCTGATGCAGGCGATGGGCCCGAACGTCTCCGGCGTAATCGGCTCGGCGGTCGTCGCCGGCGTCCTCTACACGCTCTGCCGCTAGGATGGACGTCGCGACGCTCGCGGCGGGGGGCCGCGCCAATTTCCATACGCACTCCACATGGTGCGACGGCAAGGCGACTCCCCGCGAAATGGCACAGGCCGCGCTTCGGCGCGGCCTGCGCCGTCTCGGCTTCTCCAGCCACGCCATGCTCCCTGCCGACGAACTCGACTGGTGCCTCACGCGCGAAAAACTCCCGCGCTACATCGCCGACATTCGCTCCCTCGCTCGCGAATTCGCCGGCTCTCTCGAGATCTTCTGCGGCGTCGAGGCTGACTACGTGCCGGGCGGCTCCGTGCCAGACCGCGCCGTCTTCGCCCGCCACGCGCTCCCGGAGGCGCCGCCAGACTACATCATCGGCTCCATCCATTTCGTTCGCGCGCCGGACGGTGCGCTCGTCGAAGTCGACCTCTCCCCGCAGGCTCTCGCGGACGGTATCGGGCGCCATTTCGGCGGCGACGCCGCCGGATTCATCCGCGCATATTTCAAACAGCAGCGCGATATGGTCTCTTCGTTCGACTTCGATGTGGTCGGCCACGCCGACCTCGTGCGCAAGTTCAACGCCCGCCACCCGTATTTCGACGAAAACGCCGCTTGGTACCGCGAAGAACTCGAACGGACGGCGGACGCCATAGCCGCTTCCGGCAAAATCGTTGAAATAAACACTGGAGCCATCGCGCGCGGCTGGATGGACGACGCTTACCCATCCGCAGCGTTCCGCGCCATGCTCGCCGCTCGCGGCGTCAGGTTCATACTCTCTTCCGACGCGCACTCCGCCGATGCTGTCGATTGCGCATTCCAGCGTTTTTCGCCATAGCGCACGGGGAACTCGTCGACATCTACCTTCCCCTCCCCGGCTTCGGCTGGCAGGGAGGGGGGGGGGGCTTGGTTCTGCCTACTGCATTTCGGACCTACTGCATCTCGAACTTCTCGATCTTCATCTTGCCGCAGTTGTTGATTATGGCGACATTCTTGGCGAACGGTTCGGAAGCGGAGTGCGCCGCGAGCGAGGCTTCGTCGCGCCATGTTTCGCAGATAAGGAGGATGCCGGTGCGTGTGGCTGACGAAAATACGTCGTAGGCTATGCATCCGTCCTGTTCGAGCGAGGCTGCTGTCAGTTCTTTTGCGGCGCGAAGAGCGTCCTCGAGACGATCTTCCTTGGCTTGGAAGAAGCAGTTTAGTCTAATCATTGTCGTATTTCCTTTCTGTTGGCGCTACATCAGTTCTTTGCCGCAGGAGAAAGCGGGTGCGACGATTTCGCCCATGAGTCGGTAGACGAGGGCACAAGTGTCGAAGCATATCGGCTTCATTTTCCCGGCATCCGGCTTTCCGTCCGTCATGGCGGCCTCGTCGACGGCGCAGTTGACGATCTTGCCGACCACGTTGCAGTTTTCCTCGTTCATCGAGACGAGACGGCACTCCAGTACGAGCGGCAGCTCGTTGATGACCGGTGCGTCTACGAACTCGCTCCTCGTGACCGTGAAGCCGCTCTTTGCGACTTTATCGGGTGTCTTGTTGCCGCTTGAGATGCCGAGGTAGTCGCACGCCTTTACCGTGCCGGCCGTTCCGAAAGCGACGGTGAACGCCTTTTTCGCCGCAATGTTCGCCCAAGTCTTGTGGGTGGTTTCGATGCTTATTGTTATCTCGTCTTCAAGCGTGATGCCGCCCCATGCGGCGTTCATCACGTCGGGGGTGCCGTCGTCGCCATATGTGCCGATCATCAATACCGGCATAGGAAACATCCAGTTCTTTGCGCCTATGTTCTTTTTCATTTGCCTTTTTTTGTTCGTTGTTTTCCGTCTATTCTTCGATGATGTACGCTGCGACGATTTCGCCGAAGTAGGCGATGTGCGTTCCGCCGTAGCCTGGCTTGTAGAATTTTGCAATGTCTTCAGGGGCGATGGCGTTGTCATTCTGCAGCTGCTTGTAGGTGACGCGGCATTCGAGCGTAAGCGGATACTCTTTGATTGCCGGGACCGACACCGACTCGCCCTTGACCAGCGTAAGGTTGTTCGCTGCAATCTTGTCCACGTCGCGGCCTGAAACCGAGCCGCATTTGCCGATGAGCGAGAGGTCGCTGCCTTCCATCGGGATATTGACCGTGAACTCTCCGTTTGCGTCGAGCAATTCGCGTGTGTATCGTTCCTCGCGCACATATGTCGTGAAGATGGGTTTGTTCCACTCGATGCCGAGCGCTCCCCACGATATCGACATCGTGTTCGCCCTGCCGTTCGCCTTTGTTGTCAGCAGCGCTCCTTTCTTGACGGCGTTGAGTATCGTCGCGGCGCAGTCAAGCACTTCGATTTTCTTTTTCACGGCTTCTCCTTTCTTTGCATTGCCAGCTAGCTCACTGTTTCATGGACGTCGTAAACTTCGCAATCGCGACAAACTGGACGCCAGTCGATTTCTGGAGCCCATTCCCGTTCGGGTTGCGGTCGACGGGCAATTCCACAAATTATCGCAGCTTATCGCCTATCGACATGCTGGAGTCTTCAAGCGGTTGCTTTGGTGGGATTATACCATATTCGGCATCGGAAACGCAAGAGGGGTTTTGCAATTGCTTGGAAAAGTTCCGGCGCGGCG
>CAMZET010000101.1 GCA_947305825.1 uncultured Verrucomicrobiota bacterium | reverse complement strand
CCCGCTACGGAACCCGCTCCCGTCGCAGTTGCCCCATTGCCGTCGGCATCGCCCGCAGAAGAACCTCTTACACCTCCGGCGCCGCAGGTAATCCGCGTCGAAGTGCCCGTCGAAGTCGAGAAAATCGTCGAAGTCCCCGTAGAGAAAATCGTCGAGAAGCTTGTCGAGGTGCCAATCGAGCGTGTAGTCGAGAAACTTGTCGTCAAGGAAGTGCCGGTCGAGAAAATCGTCGAAAAGGAAGTCGAGAAGATAGTCGTCGACGAACGCCGCATAAAGGAGCTCGAGGCGCTTCTTGAGGAAGAGCGCCGCTGCACCGGCGACTTGCGCAAGCGACTGGAAGCTTCCGCCGAAGAGGCGCGGGCGCATTCCGAGGCTGAAAGGCGCCACGTGGAAGAGCTGCAGGCGCGTCTGGACGCCGCCGCCAAGGCGACCGAGGAAGGCGAGGCGCATCTGCGAGCGCAGGCCGAAGCCGCCGCGAAGGAGGCTCAGCGCCGCGAGGAGAAACTGCGCGAACAGGTCAAGTCGCTCGAGGACGAAATACGCCGCCTGCCGCAGTCCGCCAGCGAAGTCGCGAGCATCCAGGCCGCCGTCTACACCATAATGACGAAGGAGGCGGAGGAGCTCGCGGCGGAGCTCGAGACGGAACGCAAGGAGGCCGAGGAATTCCGCCGCCGCCACCTGGCGCGTTCCGAGCGGCTTCTTGAACGCCGCCACGATTTGCTCAAGCGCGCCGGCGCGAATATCGAGGAAATGACCCGCAAGGCCCTCCTCGGCCGCCCAGAAGACCCGCGCACCGCCCAAATCCGCCGCGACTACGAGGACGCCCAGCGCCTCCACGAACGCCTCCAGAAGGAAGCCGAGCGCAAAATCGCCGACCTCACCGCCGCTCTGCGCCTGCGCGACGCCGAACGCGCACGCGCCGCAGAACAGATGAAGGACGTCACCGAACTGCGCCGCGAACTCCAGGATTGCCGCGAGACTCTCGCCAAACGCGAGCAGGAACTCCTCGTCGAGCGCCAGCGCAGCGAGGAACTCGAACGCCAGCACGCCACAAGCCAGCAGACCATGCTCGCCCGCCTCGCATCCCTCGAATCCCCTTCCATCGGCACCAGCCAGTCAATGGCCACCAACCAGAGCCGCGAGGCAAGAATGGTCAAACTCCCGCGCTGGATGAAAGTCGGCAAATAGCCCAGTGGACGGACCTTCCCATAGGACACAAAGGCACGCAGCGAACTCCGGCAGGGCTGCAAACTGCCGTCAAGCGCGAAAGCCGATAATTTGGTATACTGTATGCACTTCTTCTTTTTTCGCATCCACCGGACACACTTCTTCGGAAAGGGCAAACAATGACATTTAGGGCTTTATATTCTTTGGCAATCGCGACGACGGCGACGCTTGCGGCGTTCGGGCAGCTGCCGCAGAGCGTCGACGATTGGTCGCGCATATATCTCGGCTCCAATCCAAGCGTGCGCGGCGACGGCAAGTGTTTCGTATTCGAATGGAACGACCACCTGTGGATAGCGGACACGAAGGGCGGGTACGCTCGCCGCGTTGGTTCTTCGGCGGCGGCAGACTCCTGGCCGGTGATGAGTCCGGACGGTCTCAAAATCGTCTTCGCGTCCGACCGCGACGGCGGCATGAAGGTGTTCGAGTTCGACGTGGCGCGCGATACTGTGCGCCAAGTCACCTTCCACTCCGAGACGACGTATCCGCGTTCGTGGTGCCCGGATACGGCGCACGTCTTGTGTCAGGTCTACCGCGACCAGTCCGGGCCGAAAACGTGCGAACGCATTGCGATGATTTCTACGGAGAAGCGCGAGGCGGAGCAGATAGTGTTCGACTATCCGGCGTCGGATCCCGTGATGTGTCCGGACGGTTCGGCTATTCTGTTTACGCGTCGCGGCGACGAACTCTACCGCAAGCGCCTGAACTCGGTGGGGCCGGCAGCCGGGCAAATCTGGATGTACCTGCCGGCGACGAAGGAATTCAAGGCCCTCGTCTGTCACGAGAGCGACTGCCGCAACCCGGTGTGGCGTCCGGACGGCAGGGCGTTCTACTACCTCGACGCCAAGGGCGGCGTCAGGAACGTCTGGCTTCACGACATGACGACCGGCGAAGAGACGCAATTGACCCATTTCACAGACGATCACGTGTTCCAGCCCTCTCTTTCCGCTGACGGAAAGACGATGGTGTTCCGCCAGCGTTTCGACTTCTGGCGCTTCGACCCGACTGATCCGTCGGCAAAGCCAGTGCAGATTTTGCTCAAGCCCGAACCCGGCTACGTGGAGCGCGGAGACGCCAAGCGCCGCCGCTACGAGACGTGCTGGAACAACGACACGCCAGGCGACGTCTCCTTCTGCGACAACGGCACTCAGATAGCGTTCACCACGGGCGGCGACCTGTATGTCATGGATACCGTGATACGCGAACCTACCTTAATACACGGCGACACGCGCACGCACGAGCGTGAGTGCGCTTTTTCCCCGGACGGCTACGCGCTCTATTATACCAGCGACCGCGGCGACTCCACGCGCATCATAAAGGCCGAGCCGGAAGACCCGATGAAGCCCTGGTGGGAGAACTCTTCTTTCCGCCGCACGACTATCGTAGACGAAGGTGCGCAGCGACTGGGGCTTTCAATTGCTCCGGACGGCTCGCGCCTGGCGTGGCACGACCCGTGCGGCGTATTCACGTTCGCCGACACCAACGGCACCATAATCGCCAAGGGGCCGCCAGCGACCGAGGGCGGCTCCTATGCCTGGAGTCCCGACGGAAAGTGGATAGCCGCTCAGATAGCCGACGAATTCGCCAACTACGACGTATGGATAATCTCCACCGACGGCTCGCGCGAACCTTACAACCTCTCGCGCAACTTCAAGTACGACGGAGAGCCAGCCTGGAGTCCCGACGGGAAAATCATCGCATTCGTCTCGGAGCGTCCCGAACACGGCAGCGGCAAATTCCTCCGTTACGTCTACCTTGATCGCGAAACCGAGGAAATCGAGACGTATGTGCATGAATTCGACACGGCGCGAAAGGTCATACGCGAAAACGCCACCGATGCAAGCCGCTACGCAGCCCTTGAAATGCCTGTGCGCTCAAGCCGCGACAACGCCGTCGAAATAGAGTTCGAGGACCTCTCCGAACGCGTGCGCACCGTCAAGACTTCCGCCGCGCTTCCCTTTTTCCGCTGGGACTCGCGCACCATCGCCTACATAGCAGCCGACAAGCGCACGGACATTATCCGCATCCCAGACACCCACAAACGCGAGAAGTTCGCCGACATGGTCGGCGTCCCGCGCGGCTGGGTTGAAAAGGAAGACCGCGTCCTGTGGATTGTCGACAACCTGCCCGCCGTCGGCACGGAATTGATGCGCTTCAACGTCTACCAGAACACCGACTACGAGGACTACCAGGAGCTGGCGTTCCGCTCGGCGTGGGCGCGCATCCGCGACCTGTACTACGATCCGCACACCCACGGCGCCCCTTGGGCGACCATCGGCGAAAGATTCCTCAATCCGGCCAGATACGCGACAAGCTATTCCGTATTCATCCGCGTAATGAACATGGTCCTCGGTGAACTCGACTCCTCCCATCTGGGTTTCTACGCCGACAAGAATTCCACCAAGGAATGGGCGCGCAAGACGCCTTCCGTCGGCTGGGACATGGTTACGGCGCACCTTGGGCTGCGATACGAGGCGCAGCGCGCGCCGGACGGCTGGGTTGTGAAAGACGTCATTCCCGGAGGACCGGCAGACCGCTGCGGCTTCGGCATAAAGCCGGGCGACGTCGTAATCGCCATAGACGGCCAGAGCACCGGCGGCAATATCGACCCGACGCAAGTCCTCAACGGGCCGCCGAACCGCAAGGTCCGCGTCACGCTCCGCCGCATGGACGGCTCGGCGGCGACCGTGGTCATCCCGTCGTGCACGTTCCGCGACGCTCGCGAACGCATAGCCGCCGAAGAGCTGAAAGCCAAGCGCCGCTATGTGCACGAGCGCTCCGGCGAAGCTTTCGGCTACCTGAACATCGACGCGATGAACTGGGAAAGCCTGTGGCTGTTCCAGCACGAGGTGTTCTCCGAAGGCTACGGGCGCGACGGGCTGGTAATCGACGTGCGCAACAACTACGGCGGCTTCACGGCCGACCAGATGCTTCAGATTCTCCTGGGCGGCGACCACTCGCGCGCCGTCACGCGCACTTGCGGCCCGGGCTACCTCTTCGGCTACTGGGGCCGTCCCGTCTGGTCCAAGCCCATAGTAGTCCTCTGCAACGAGGCGACAGGTTCCAACGGCGAGATATTCTCGCACGCCATAAAGACGCTAAAGCGCGGCAAGCTTGTCGGACGCGAAACCGGCGGCGGCGTAATCGGCACGTACGACGCTCCGCTCCTTGACCTCGGATGCTTCCGCGACGCCAGATACGGCTGGTTCGTCCTCGACGGCACGGACATGGAGCATCACGGCGCCAAGCCCGATTTCGAAGTGGACGACCTCCCCGGCGATGTCGCGGCAGGCATCGACAAGCAGCTCGACAAGGCAATCGAAGTCCTGAAGGACGAAGTCGCCGCTTACGAAAAGGCCAATCCGCCCATAGAATTCAAGTTCGCCCGCTAACCGCGCGCGAACTTGAATTGGCTTCGATATTTCGTAGCTCTCTACCCCATGTTCCGCCGCTTCTATTTGAAGTTGGCGGAACATTTGCCTGTTTCGACCAGCTGCTTGACGAGCGCGGAGCCGACCACGAAACCGTCGGCGTGAGCGCAGACGGTGGCGGCCTGTTCCGGGGTCGAGATGCCGAAGCCGGCGGCCACGGGAAGGTCGATGGCCTCGCGTATCGCGTCCAGCCTCTGGGCCAAATCCGCCGGCAGCGCGTCGCGCGCCCCGGTAATCCCCTTCACGGTAATCGCGTACACGAAAGAGTTCTCCAACCCCGCCGCGCTCTCCTTGACGCGCTCTATCGGCGTATTGGGCGCTATCAGCGGTATGTAGCCGATACCCAGCGGACGCAGACAGGCGAGGAGTTCTTCGCGCTCCTCGAGAGGCAAGTCCACGGGCAGCACGGCATCCACGCCGGCATCCGCAGCCGCCTTGGCGAACTCCTCGAGACCCATCGAGAATATCAGATTGTAATAGGAGAAAAGCACGAGCGCGACATGCGGGAAGCGCTCGCGAATGCGACGCGCCGCCGCAAGGACGTCGCGCAGCGTCACGCCCTGGCGCAACGCCTCGTACGCGGCCGAACGTATCACACCGCCGTCCGCAAACGGGTCTGAAAACGGAACGCCCAGCTCTATGACGTCCGCGCCGCCCGCCACCAGGTCGCAGACCGCCTCTTCGCTCTTTGCGAGCGTCGGGCAGCCCATCGTCAGGTATGCGACGAAAGCGCCGCGCCCCTCGGCCTTCGCCCGCGCGAACGCCTCTGTTATCCTTCCGCTCATTTGCAGTGCTCCTTCTTGTAGGCTATGATGTTTTCCATGTCCTTGTCGCCGCGACCGGAAAGATTCACGAGCAACAGGGCGTCCTTGGGCAGCGTCGGGGCGCGTTTTATGGCTTCCGCAAGCGCGTGCGACGACTCCAGCGCCGGGATTATCCCCTCGAAGCGGCAAAGCGCGTCGAACGCCGCTATGGCCTCGTCGTCGTCTATCACCGTGTATTGTGCGCGTCCTGTTTCGGCGAGATAGCAATGCTCCGGCCCTACTCCCGGATAGTCGAGCCCGGCGGACACGGAATACGTGTCGATTATGTTGCCGTCCGCGGTCTGCAGCAGCATGGTTTTCGAGCCGTGGAGGACGCCGAGGCG
>CAMZET010000100.1 GCA_947305825.1 uncultured Verrucomicrobiota bacterium | reverse complement strand
CCTAGATGGTTGTGGATTGTGCTGCTTGGCGCTGCCGCGCCAAGCACAAGACAAGGTGCGTCCACGCAATGTACAGAATCGGGAGGTGGCGTAAGTGGCGATACGCGCCGAGATCAAGCACTCTATGCTCAGGCGGTGCAACGGCTGGGATTATCGCCAGCCATGTATTTACCAGATTACGCTTGTGCTGGCTGATCGGCGAAGCCAGGCGTTGGGGCGGTTGGTAATCTTGGGACAGAAAAACTTGGCGCTACCGCTTCAAGCACATGACAGACCGCTCTTAGCACATGACAGGCCGCTTCAAGCACTGGATAAAACGCTCGCGGTACAGAACAGACCGCTTGGCTTGGTGTCTGTCACGGCCGCGGCTGGTTTAGAGGCCGCCGCCTCAAGCTATGTCGCCCTCACTCCGGCGGGCGAGGCGGTCAAGGACGAGTTTTTGAGAATTGGCGAGCATCATCCTGAGATCAAGCCGCTGTTTATTCAGGTAATGCCCGACCACGTTCATTTTATCATTCATGTGACAAAGCCGATGGCGCGGCCTCTCGGTCAGGCGATAGCGGGCTTCAAAGCGGGCAGTTCAAAGGCCGCCATTGGCAAGGGCGGGCTTTGGGCAGAGGGGTTCCAAGATACGATTCTCTTTCACGAGGGGCAGCTCGACTCGATGTTTACTTACCTTCGCGACAACCCACGCCGCCTCGCAATAAAGCAGCTTTTCCCCGAGTTGTTTAGGGTTAGGAATGATTTGTGTTTGAAGCTGCCGCGTCAAGACTCGGGAAACCGAGAGCTGCCGCTCTCGGCACATGACAGGCCGTTTCGAGAACAGAACAGACCGCTTTTGGCACGTGACAGATCGCTTCAAGCACAGGATAGCCCGCTCTCGGCAGAGGACAGGGCGCTTTGTTCGGTGCTCGGTGCGGGAGCGCCGAGCTTTAAGGCTCATTTCTCGGCCATCGGCAATCTCTTTCTTCTCGACTCGCCTAACATCATTCAGGTGCAGTGCTCTCGCGCCTATTTCGCCTACAAGCGCGTTGCGAAAACTCGAAACAGCCGTTTCGAGCACATGACAGAGGCTGGTGGGCGCAAGATCGTCCGCGATGCCGCTGGCGTTCCGATTGTAGAAAAGGCCACGCCCGAATTTGAAGAGAAGCGCGACGAACTGCTCGCTGCCGCAAAGCACGGCGCAGTTTTGATTTCGCCCTGTATCTCTGACGGCGAGCGCGAGATCGCGCGCCTTGCCTTTGCCGCGGGTTTGCCGGTGGTTGCCTTGCGCAACATGGGCTTCTCGTCTCTCTACAAGCCCGGCGGAAGGCTCTTCGACAAGACGGCGAACGGCAAACTGCTTCTGCTTGCGCCCGCCGCCTGGCCTTATTCTACGAGCGAAAAGCCGATGACGCGCTTCGACGCTTGTACGTTAAATCGTATCGCTCAACTGATTGCAGGCGATGGCGCTGCTGTGATAAACTATAAAGGCATGCAGCCCAAGGACATCGACCGCCTCGTGCGCGAGGCAGTGAAAAAGGGAGGCTCCTGATATGGCCAATAACGAAAAACAATTCGAGAGCGATATCGAGTCGCTGATGGTTGGCGAGCTTGGCTGGAAGAAAAGCTCGGAAACCGGTTATCTCAAGTCGCGCGATTTGGCGCTTGACCTTGGAACGCTTCTTGCCTTTGTGAAGAGTAGCCAACCGAAGGTATGGGCGACTTTTACGAAGTCGTGTAGTGGTCTTGATCCTGCAAAAGAGTTTTATAAGAAGTTTGAGAGCGCCGTTCAGTCGGAGGGTTTGATCGATGTCTTGCGGAATGGCTTTCGCGCGAATGGAAAGCATTTCATGGCCTGTTATTTCAAGCCGGAGAACAGGCTCAACGAAACGGCTCTTGCGAACTACGAAAAGAATATTTGCGAGTTTCACCGTCAGTGGCACTACAGTGCGAGCGAGACGGCGAAGAGCGTCGATGTGATGCTTTCCGTGAATGGCATCCCGCTCGTCGCCATAGAACTCAAAGACCAGCTCACGGGGCAGACGGTCGAGGATGCGAAGTTGCAGTGGATGACAGACCGCAATTCCAAGGAGCCGGCTTTTCGGCTGAATCATCGGGTTTTCGTCTTTTTCGCGGTTGACCTGAACGAAGCATGGATGACCACGAAACTCGCCGGTGAATCGACGCGCTTTCTGCCGTTTAACCAAGGGTCGGCGGGCGCAGGCGAGGATGGCGGCGCGGGGAATCCAGCCGCCAATCCAAAGTGGGAAACGGGCCCCAAGGCGCCGACCGACTATCTGTGGCGTGACGTTCTTGCCAAGGATTCGTTGCTTGACATCATTCAGAAGTTCGTGAACTTCGAAGCGAAGGAGAAGAAGGTCGTATTTCCTCGCTTCCATCAGCTTGACGTTGTGCGCAAGCTCATTGCAGATGTTAAGGCGAATGGTACCGGGCGAAATTATCTTGTCCAGCATTCGGCGGGATCGGGCAAGTCCAACTCCATCGCATGGATCGGCTATCGCCTTGCAAGCCTTTTCAACGATGATGACAAGCCTGTATTCAACTCTGTCATAATCGTTACCGATCGTCGTGTTCTCGACAAGCAGCTTCAAGGAACGGTGATGAGCTTCAACCCCACGCTTGGCGAGGTTGCGGTGATCGACGAGAAGAAGCATGCAAAGGACCTGTTGGCCGCAATCGACGACGGCAAGCGGATTATCGTTTCGACTTTGCAGAAGTTCCCGGTCATCTTCAAGGACGTGAAAAGCGTGGTCGGCAAGCGGTTCGCGATAGTCGTTGATGAGGCACATTCGAGCCAGACAGGGCAGAGCGCGGCAAAGCTGAAAATCGCGTTGGGAGATCTCACGGAAGCCATTGCCGAATACGAAGAGGAGACGGGCAAGAAGATCGACAAGGATGACCTTGACTCGCCCGAGACGCAGCTCGCGCTCATGATGTGCGCCCACGGCAAACACAAGAACCTCAGCTACTTCGCGTTTACCGCCACGCCGAAGGACGTCACGCTCGACATATTCGGTACGCGCCGGAAAAACGGCTCGTTCCGTCCGTTCCACACCTACTCGATGCGGCAGGCGATAGAGGAGGGCTTCATCCACGATGTTCTCGCGAACTACACGACATACAAGACGTGCTACGAAATCGTCAAGGCGACGGCCGATAATCCCGAAGTCCCCGTCAGCGAGGCGGCGAAGACTATCAAAAAATACAAAAGCCTGCATCCAAGGAACTTCGCCGAGAAGAGCGCGGTCATCGCCGATACGTTCACGTCGGTGACGGAGAAGAAGTATCCCGGCGCGAAGATGATGGTCGTGAGCGACTCGCGCCTGGCGGCGGTCAGGTATTTCTTTGCCATCCAGGAGGCGCTGAAGGAACGGGGGCGGACTGATGTCAAAGTCATGGTCGCGTTTTCGGGTGCTGTCGAAGATCCTCCGAAGAGCGGCACGACGCACACGGAAGAGAGCCTGAACACGCTTTCGATGGGCAAGACGGTCAAAGAATCGCAGACGAAAGCCGTGTTCCGCGCCGAGGGGAGCATCCTCGTAGTCGCCGAGAAGTTCCAGACCGGCTTCGACGAGCCGCTTCTGCACACGATGATCGTCGACAAGAAACTGCGCGATGTCAAGGCGGTGCAAACGCTTTCGCGCGTCAACCGCATCAACCCCGGCAAGACCGATACCTACATCCTTGATTTCGTCAACACGGGCGAGGAGATCAAGGAGGCGTTCCAGCCATACTATCAGGAGACCGACCTCGCCGAGGAGATAAACATCGACCTTGTTTTCAAGAAGCGCAAGGAGCTACGCAAGTTCAACCTCTACACCGATGCGGACATCGAGGCGATTAGCAAGATCCATTTTTCGGTTTCGGGGAAAAAGAGCGTGTCTGCGCAGGGAAGAATTGCGGGTGCGCTCGCACCGGTCGTCGCCAAATACAACGCGCTCGCCCCCAAGGAGCGCTCGCTCTACAGGAGAACCGTGCGCTCGTTCGTCAGGTGGTACAACTACCTTACGCAGATTACGCGGCTGTTCGACGAGGACGTGCAGAAGGAGCATATGTTCCTCACATACCTCGAGCATCTGCTGCCGCCGGACGCGCACGAGGTCGTCGATCTTGAGGGCGCGGTAAAACTGAAGTACTACAAGCTGAAAGAGACATTCAGCGGGTCGATTGCACTGGAGAAGAAGCCGTCCGTCTTCGAGGCTCCAAAGCCGAAGCCCGCGACCGTGATGACACAGGCGAAGTCGCTTCTCCAGGAGGTCATAAACGCCATCAACCAGGCGTATGCCGGCGACTTCACCGACGCCGACCTCGTGATTGTCGAGATGGTGCTGCCGAGAGTTCTCGCCAACCGCGCGCTCAAGAATGCCGCATCCGCGCACGAGAAGAACGTCTATATCGAAGGCATATTCCCAAATATCCTCGATCAGATAGTCATGGACGCCTACAGGGAGAACGACAAGGCGTTCGACGCGCTACTGAACGACAAATCGAAGTATCTCGCATTTCTCAAGACCCTCGCAGAGGTGAGCTACGGCGAGTTCAGGCGCAGCGGCGCGAAGAAGGCGAAACGCGCGGCATGGGGTGAGGCCGTCGCAGAGGAAACCGACGGCGCGTATCTCGACGCCGCAGAACCGGGAGACGAAAATGGCTAACGGATTCAAGACCCTCGTCGCCGAACTGAAGCCCCGCGAGAAAATCGAGCGAATGGGTACGGCATCGTCCGCAAGCGCGGCGGAGCTTCTCGCAATCATTCTCAAGACCGGGACGGCGGGATGCGACGTGATGGAACTCTCGCGGCGGCTCATCGATGCTTTCGGCGGCGTCGAGGCGCTCGTGCGCACGGACTACAATTCGCTCAAGAGCGGAGTCGCCGAATACAACAGGAACAATCCGCAGAGGAAGATTCTAGGTTTCGGACGCGTTAAACTCCTTGAACTTACTGCGGCATTCGAGCTCGCGAGGCGCGGCTATGCCGCAAGAAAGGACGTGAAAAAGCCGATACTTTCGTCGGAGGACGCGGCGGCGGCGTTCCGCGCCGTCCTCGCCACGGATTCGCAGCGCGAGACATTCTGGGCGCTGCCGCTCGACGTGAAGAAAAGGCCGCTTGCCGACGCGCAGGTCGTTTCGCTTGGGACTGCGAACGGGGTTGCCTTCCATCCGAGGGACGTGTTCGCAATGGCCGTGAAGTGGAACGCGACCGGCATCGTCGTCGCGCACAACCATCCAAGCGGAAGTCCTGCGCCGTCGAAGCGCGACGACGCGCTGACGCAGGGACTGTATGAAGCCGGCAAGGTAATGGGGATACCGCTACTCGACCACATCATTCTCGGCTCGGATACATACTACAGTTATGCAGACGAAGGATATTTAGCCTGAAAACATTTTCAAACACCAAAAAACCAGAAAACAAGGAGAAGAACAATGTCATTCAACGAACTGGCGAGGAAACGCTATTCGTGCCGCAAACTGGCGGCGAAGCCTGTGGAGCAGGAGAAGCTTGACGCAATTATCGAGGCGGGGATACTCGCGCCGACGGCGGTAAACAAGCAGCCGTTCAGGATTTGGGTCGCCAAGTCGCCTGAGGCGGTGAAGGCGATACACGATGTGACGCCGTTCACCTTCGGCGCGGGCGTGTTCCTCATTGTCGGCGCAAAGCGCGACGAGGCATGGGTGCGCCCGGCGGACAAGGCGAACTTCGCGGACGTCGATGCGACCATCGTTGCGACACACATGATGCTCGCCATCGAGGATCAAGGGCTTGCCACGACATGGGTCGGCCACTTCGACGCGCCGAAACTCCAGACATTGATTCCCGAACTCGCGGGCTACGACCTTGTCGCCATCT
>CAMZET010000099.1 GCA_947305825.1 uncultured Verrucomicrobiota bacterium | reverse complement strand
CCGACAGCGATGCCGTCGGCGCCCATCATGAGCAGCAGTGGGATTTTGGCCGGCAAATATACCGGTTCCTCCTTGCGCCCGTCGTAGTTCGGGACGAAGACGGTAGTCTTCTTGTTGAACACCTCTTTTCTGGCGAGTTCGGTGAGGCGGCACTCAATGTAGCGTGTGGCGGCGTGCGGCATGCCGGTATAGAGCGAGCCGTAGTTTCCCTGTCCGTCGATGAGGTATCCCTTGCCCTCGCCCCAGAGTTTGTTGGCCAAGACGACGATGGCGTCGCCAATAGAGGCGTCGCCGTGCGGATGGTACTGCATGGCGTGGCCGACGATGTTGACGACCTTGGTGTAGCGTCCGTCGTCCTTTTCCCAAAGGGAGTGCATGATGCGGCGCTGGACAGGCTTGAGGCCGTCCTCGACAGCGGGGATGGCGCGGCTGCAGATTACGTAAGCGGAATACTGCCTGAAGTTGAAGTCGAAGAGGTCGCGCATCGGGCCCGCGCCGGTGAGGTGGCTCGGCGAGGCTGGCACGGTCGGCGCAGAGGCGGCCGAAACTGCGTGCGTTTCGGCGGACGCGCTGCCAGGAGCGCGAACGGACGGCGGCTGCGTGCCGCCCGCAGTGTCCGCCACGCCCGCCGCGCCCGCAAACAGGTCCAGATTGTCGAAAAGGCTCGGCGGCTGCGACTTGGCACCGCCCTTCCCCGTGTTCTCGCTGTCTTTCTTCCTTGCCATTGGCGGCGTATTATACCAAATATTCGCTGGCCTCGCCTAGGCGCGGCCGGCAGCAGCTCGCTTCACTGCGCTGCGAGCGCCTTCTCCGCCTCCGCCTCCACTTCGGCAAGCGGCGCCGTCGGCTCGAATCGGCGGACTATGCGTCCGTCGCGCCCTATCAGGAACTTCGTGAAATTCCACTTGATTGACGGCTTGGACGCATAGTCGGCATCCGCCTCCGAAAGCATCTTCTCGAGAACCGGCGCAATCTTGCCGTCCTGCGGGAAGCCCTCGAACTTCGTGTTATCCACAAGGAAACGGAAAAGCGGCGAGGCGTCTTCTCCGTTCACCTCGACCTTCGCGAAGCGCGGAAATGCCGTCTTGTAGTTGATGGTGCAGAATGAATGGATTTCCTCTTCGGTGCCTGGAGCCTGCGCACCGAACTGGTTGCACGGGAAATCGAGCACCTCGAAACCCTTGCCTGCAAGACGCTCGTACATCGCCTCGAGCCCGTCGTACTGCGGCGTGAAGCCGCAGCGCGTGGCGGTGTTCACTATCAGCAGGACTTTGCCGCGGTAGCCGGAAAGCGGCACGTCCTCGCCCTTGCGCCCCTTGACGGCGAACTGGTAGACCGTCCCGGCGGCAGCCTCTTCGGCGGCGGCAAGCGCCTCGGGTGCGGCAAGTCCGGCGGCGACATCGTCTGCGGGCGGGGCCGACCTGTCCGTGCATCCAGCCGCCAGCGCGGCGGCCGCCGACAGCGACACGAGAAAAGCGTCTGCTTTCATCTGCATGATTCCTTTCGTTCTTTCTTACTTATCGTTGGCGCCAGGTTTTGCCGTTCATCGGCGTGCCGTCTTGACCATCGACGCGACGCTCCGCGACCCGGCAACGGCGGCTATTTTACCACAACGGAGCGCAACGCACAAGCGCGTCGCGCCAGATTCTGCGGTCTGCGGCCTTTGCGGCGTCCGAGGTCCGCGCCTGCGGTGTCGAACCGTGCTTTCGCGTGGCAAACGCCGTCGAGCTGAAGCAAGCGGCGTAGTTTAATGGTATAATATGGCGCATGAAGACGATTGCAACGATGATGGCATTGGCCGCAAGCCTTGCGGCGATGGCGGAAGAGAGGGAAATCGACGGCCGTGAATGGCAGGACAACCAGCGCCTGGAACTTGGGCGAGAGCCCATGCGGGCGGCGTTCTCGTCGTTTCCGGACGAAAAGGCGGCGCTGCGCATTCTGCCGGAATACGCGCCGCGGCAGCTTTCGCTCGACTCCGACAGCGCGTGGCGCTTTTCCTGGGCGCGCAACCCGGACGAGAGGCAGAAGGAGTTCTACAGGGAAGACTTCGACGACTCGCTGTGGCCGACGATACGCGTGCCGTGCTCGTGGCAGGCGGCCGGCGCCAGAAATGGCAAAGGCGGCTGGGGGACGCCCATCTACACAAACCAGAGCTATCCTTTCGCCAAGGACGTTCCGGGCGGCTCCTCCGTCATGCTGGAGCCCCCGAAATACTTCACCGCCTACGACGCGCGCAACCCGGTCGGCAGCTACCGCAGACATTTCAAAGTGCCCGCCAAATGGGACGGCTCCGACATCTTCCTCAAGTTCGACGGCGTCGACTCCTTCTTCTACCTCTGGGTGAACGGCAAATATGTCGGCTTCGCCAAGGACAGCCGCTCGCCGGCGGAGTTCAACGTGACCGGCTTCGTGCGCCCCGGCGAAGACAACCTCGTCGCACTCGAGGTCTACCGCTATTCCGACGGCGCGTATCTCGAGGACCAGGACATGTTCCGCCTCTCCGGCATCTTCCGCCGCACCTGGCTGCTCGCGCGCCCGAAGGAGCGCGTGAGGGACTTCTTCGCGACGGCGCGGCCGGTGGTCGAGGGCGAATACGGCGGCGCGTGGGAACTTAGCGTCGAGATGGACGGCGGCACGGAGGCCGCGCTTTACACCTGGAACGACGAACTCGTCGGCCGCACGGCGACTGGCAAACTCACCGTCGTCTCCCCGAAACTCTGGAGCGCCGAAGAGCCGAACTGCTACAAGCTCGTCGTCAACAACGGCCAGGAATGGGTGTCGGCCGTGTTCGGCTTCCGCGTCTCCGAAATAAAGAACGGCCGCTACTTCCTCAACGGCGAGAAAATCAAGCTCAAAGGCGCCAACCGCCACGAAACGGACCCGATGCTCGGCCATTTCGTCACGAAGGAGCGCCACGAGCAGGATTTCCGGCTCATGAAGGAGGCGAACTGCAACGCGGTCCGTAACGCGCACTATCCGCAGGACGACTACTGGTACTATCTGTGCGACACGCGCGGAATGTATGTCGTCGATGAAGCCAACGTGGAGAGCCACGGCTACGGCTACGGGGTGGAGTCGCTGTCGCACTGCACGAGCTGGCGGAAGATGACGGTGGCGCGGAACATGGCGATGGTGGAGCGCAACAAGAACCATCCGAGCGTGGTGATATGGAGCTACGGCAACGAAGCGGGGCCCGGAGAGAACTTCGCGGCGGCGCGCGACGCCATCAAGGCGCGCGACCTGACGCGCCCGACGCACTACGAGCGCGACTGGGAAGTCGCCGACATGGAGGGCTGCCAGTATCCCAGCGTCGCCTGGGTCGTCTCCAAGGCCGCACACGCTGAGGCCGCAAAGCCCTTCTACATCTCCGAGTACGCCCACTGCATGAACAACGCGCTCGGCAACCTCAAGGACTACCAGGACGCCATCGAATCCTCCGACGTCATCCTCGGCGCGACGATTTGGGACTGGGTTGACCAGGGGCTCTGGCGGCTCGGCAAGACGCCCGTGCTCGCCTTCGGCGGCGACTTCGGCGACCAGCCCAACGACGGGCAGTTCTGCATGAACGGCGTGCTCTTCTCCGACCGCACGCCGCACCCGGCCTACTACGAAGTCAAGCACGTCTACCAGAACTGGACCGTCAAGGGCACCAACTTCAACACGCGCCTTGTCGTGCGCAACAAGAACTACTTCATCGATTCGCGCGGCGTGAAACTGCGCTGGCAGGTTCTGGCCAACGGCAAAGGCGGCAAACGCGGCGAAATCGACCTGCACAACCTCGGCCCGCAGCAGGAGGCCGTCTACGACATGCCGGAAGCGGCGATAAAGGCGCTGAAGGACGCCGAGGCGTCCGTTTCGCTGCGTTTCGAGTTCGTGAAAGACGGCGCGGTTGTCGCGGACGACCAGATTGACCTAGTGGATGCGCGCGAGACGCGGGCGATATGCGACAAGAGCGGCACGGTGCGCTTCGAGCAGCGCGGTGGCGCCGGGGAGGCTGTGGAATACGTGTTTTCGGCCGGCGGGGCGCGTTTCACGTTCGATGCGGCATCGGGCGCTCTGGTGTCGCTCGTCCGCGAGGGGAGGCTGCGCGACGGGCGCGTCCTGGACCGCGAGCTTCTCAAAGCGCCTATGGGCCTCGACGTGTTCCGCGCGCCGTCGTCGAACGAAGTCCCGCTCGGCGAAAAATGGGCCCGCAACGGCCTGCGCCATTGCGAAGCGGCTCCCGTCGCCGCCGGCTGGAAGCCGCCCGTCGTCGAGGAACTTGCCGGCGGCGCGCTCACTTTCTCCACGCTCGCTACGTGGCGCGGCGTAAAGGGCGAGTCGCTCGCGGGCTACGGCGGGCCGCAAATCAACGTCGAGGAAGTCCCGCTGCCGCTCAAACCCGTCACCTTCGCCGTCGCGACGCGCTGGACTGTCTATCCGAACGGCACGGCCTCGTGCGTCTCGCGTCTGCGTCCGCTCGGTCCCAATCTCGAGCTCGCCCGCATCGGCTATTCGTTCGTGCTCGACGAGTCGAACGCCTCCGTCGAATGGTTCGGCTGCGGCCCATGGGAAAACTATCCAGACCGCAAGAGCGGCGCGTTCTTGGGCCGCTGGGAAGCAGACGCCGAGGAATTCTTCACGCCGTACGCCCGCAACCAGGACTCCGGCAACCGCGAAGACACCCGCGCCTTGCGCGTCGGCGGCTTGACGCTCCGCACCCTCGGCGCCCCGTTCGCCTTCGAGGTAAATCCGTGGACGCCGGCCGAACTCGTGGAGACGGTGCATCCGCCGGAACTCTGGCGCTCCGACAAGACGTATCTTGGCGTCTATGCGGCTACACGCGGTCTCGGCGGCGCCTCGTGCGGCCCTGGCCCCGTCGAGCGCGACATTTTGCGCAGCGACCGCGACTACGACCTCGCTTTCACCCTCTCGCCCCTTGGCGGAGACCTGACCGCACTCGCCACCGACCCCGCGCAGAAACCCCTTCCCGAACTCCCGGAGCGCGTCAGCGCCACGGGTGCGCGAATCGTAGCGTGCTCCAGCCGCGAACCAGGCGAGGGCGAAGCGGAACACGTCATCGACGGCGACCTCACCACAATCTGGCACTCGCAGTACGGCACAACGATGGGCAGTTTCCCGCATTCCGTCACCGTCGCCTTCGACAAGCCGCGGACGCTCAAGGGGCTGCGCGTCTTCGGGCGCGACGTCGGCGTGAACGGGCGCGTGAAGAACTGCATGGTCGAGGTCTCGAGCGACGGCAAGAGCTGGGCGGAGGCGGCGCGCGCCACTCTCGCCAACACGGCCGATGCGCAGGAAATCCTCTTCGCCAAGCCAGTGGTCAAAGTCGGCTTCTACCGCTTCACCGCCCTCGACAACCACTACGGCGACGATTTCGCCTCGATGGCTGAAATCGAGCCTGTAGAATAAGCCATGGCGCAGGAAAACTTTCCAGAATACGAACTGGCGGGCATCGAGACGATTGCCCGCGGGGTCTGCATCCGCGATGCAAGCGTCCTCCTTTGCAAAGCCAAAGGAGGACGCACTACTTACTTGCCTGGCGGCCACATCGAGTTCGGCGAGACCGGGCGAGATGCGCTGCGGCGCGAAATGCTCGAGGAAACGGGTCTCGAATGCACTGTCGGCCGCTTCTTGGGCGTCGTCGAAAACAAGTTCGAGCAGCACTCGAAGCCGCACGCCGAAATAAACCTCGTCTATGAATTGACACTGCCGCCAGACGCTCACGTCCAGGCCCGTGAAGACTGGATTGAGTTCGAATGGTGGAAGCTAGCCGACCTCCACGACGCCAAGCTTTTGCCGGAGGCGTTCAACGCCCTCGCTTCAGGCAAGACGGACTTCGCCCCGTAATG
>CAMZET010000098.1 GCA_947305825.1 uncultured Verrucomicrobiota bacterium | reverse complement strand
GCGTCGCCGTGGCCCTGCGGATACTGCGCCGCCGCGCAGTTGACGTCGAGGACGCCGTCGCGGGCGCGGATGCCGTAGTTGGCGACGTAGGCGGGCTCGCCTTCGACGAGGTCCTTGGTGAAGTTCCAGGCAAGGCGGTTGTAGCACGGCGCCTCGGTCATGCGCGGATAGGCGGTGGAGGCGGACCGTCCGCGCAGCAGCGCCAGTTCCTCGTCGAGGAGCGTCGGAACCTGGTTCGCGAAGCAGAAGGTGGAGCTCGGCAGATTGATGGTGTTCTCTTCCTTGCCGTCGATGGACTGCTGCGATACGAGCGGGTTCTTCGCGTCGGAATACGCCTCGGCGCCGAGCAGCGAGTAGAACTCGCCCATGCGCGTCTGCGCGAGGAGCATCTGCTTGGACATGTCCACGCTCGGCGTGCCGGAAGACTGCAAGACCATCTCGGCGCGGTTGAAGAGCGTCTGGTAGAGTTCGAGGAGCCCGACCTCGGCGAGGTTGTCGTTGTTGAGCGCGACGTCGCCCTGGTAGGGCCGGCCGATTTCCTCGAGCATGGAAATCCAGGAATCGGCCTTCTGCTGGTAGAAGTCCTCCACGCGCTGGGCGAAGGGCGTGACCTCGTTGAGCACGCGCTGGAGCCACCCTTCCGCGAGCTGTTCCGGCGCCCAGTCGCTCCAGCCGGTGCCGACAGTAGCGGCGACAAGCGTACCGGGCTTTGCGCGGTAGTGGAGGGTGTAGTAGGTGTTCACGTACTCGTCGGGCCGCGCGCCGTTCGCACCGAGGAGGATAGAGTAAAGCCCCGAATCAGCGCGGTAGTACTCCCACGGAGCACTCGTGTAGTCCGAGGTGGAGAGTGTGCCGTCGGCGGCGGGCCTCGCGCGCCGCCACTCGAACTCGAAGTTGTCGGTGGCGCTCCCGAGCGGCGTGCGGTACTGCAGCGTGAGCTGCTCGGAGAGCTTGTTGAGCGGATCGGTGAGCACCGCGATGCCGTCGGTGTAGAGTTTGGGCAGGACGCGCAACACCTTCATTGAAACCGGAAGGCCCGGCTTGACCTGGGTCTCGTCCGGATTGTCGTTTTCGATGAGCGTAACCCAGCCGGCTCCCGCGCCGTTCGCGACGAGCGCGTAGTGGTCGCGCGGCAGATAGCCCGTGATGGGCAGGCGCTCCGCGATGGTGGAGGTGAACTTCATCTCCACGCTCAGGTAGCTACCTCCGTCGTTCTCGGCCTTCCAATCGAGCCCCGTGTACTCGGCAAGCCCGTCCTTCTCCCACTTCGCCGCCATATCGGTCGTGGCCGTGCGCGGCGGCGTCTTCCAGCTGGTGCTGACGACCGTCCAGCCGCAGGTGGCGCACAGGTACTCCGCGCCGGCGATCGGGGGCATCGGCCCGGTGACGAGCTGGAACTCGAATTCGAGCTCGCTCTTGACGCTGGAGACCAGGAAGTTCGTCGTGTCAAGCAGCCCGCGCCAGACCTCGAAGGCATGCTGCGAGGGGAAGGCGTAGGTCTTGCGGACGGCGTACTCCTTGGAATTGATCTCCAGGCCGGAGCGGGACGAGGGGACGACCTCTTCCTTCGCGAGGGAGTCGATGGCCCTGTCCCAGTCCTGCTTGTGGACGTCCGTGCTTTCAAGCGTGCAGATCGCCTTGAGCGCGGTGCGCTCCGCGTCCGTCAGCACGTTGAGCTGCAGGTAGGAGCCGCCCGACTCCTTGACCACGCGGCGGCCGAGGAGGCACACGCGGAACATCGGGTCGGCGTTCGTGTCGATGTAGAAGCGGTCGCTGATGGACGGCGGCAGCCCCGTGAAGTAGTACTTGCCCTTGCGCAGGGTCGTCGTGCCGGACGGGCCGAGCACAAACCCGTACTCGTCGGCGAAGTTCGAGTTGATCGGCAGCTCCTCCTCCGAGCACTGCACGACCGTCGGGTCGATGAGCTCGACGACGGTCTTGAGACCGTCGGACGGCGAAGGATAGGCAACGGCCATCGAGGCGGCGTTCCAGACCTCCGGCAGGCCATTCTCCGCCACCGTCAGCACCTGGCCGACGCACATCGTCGGCACCGAGTTGGTGTCCGGCCACTGCGCAAGCCACGTCCACGGCATCGACTTGAAACCGTCCTTGAGGTCCGTGACCGACGGCGAAGGTATTTCGGTGCAGTTCATCCAGCCGACGATGGTTCCCGTCGGGAGCTGGGCGTCGCCGAGAGACGGGCAGTAGAAGCCCGGCTGCATCGGGTAGGAATAGACGGCAAAGGCCATGCCGTCGCGCCGCGCCCACATCTGGTTCTTGCGGTCGACGTACGCCACGGCCGCGTCGTCGGCCATCATCGGCGAGACGGCGAAGTCGTTCTCCGTGCCCCAGCCCGGCACCTTGCCGATCGGTCCCGGCGGCAGCATCAGGTTGCCGACGGTGACATTTCTCACGAAATCGGAATGGGCGTCGTTTTGGGTGACGACGCGATAGGCCTGCATCGCACCCTTGCCGTTGCGCGAATACATCACCATCACGACCGGCTCCGAGAGCCCCGCCTGGTTGAGGTCGTTTCTGAGCGCCCATGCCACGTATTCGCTCCCGTTCGCTTCGAGGAAGGCGTGTTCTTCGTTGGGATTGAAGCCGACCAGACCCTGCACGTTCTGGTAGTAGAGCTCCGGCGCCACGCCGCTGTCCGTCGCGAGGGCGAGGCTGAACGGTTTTGGCGCGCCGGCGCCGAGCGCCGCACAGTTCTTGCAGCGCAGCACGTTGCCCTTGACGCCGGTCGCGGTGCGTACCGTTCCGTCGGTGCCAACTGTCGCGAGGTCGTCGTCGGTGAAACTGAAGAAGAAGATGGCGTCGCTTTCCGATTCCGGCGCGGCCGTGTCTCCGTACCAGAGCGCGAGGTTGTCGAGCGCCACGTAGGTTGCCGCCGCGCCGCCCTCCGCCGCGCCGAAGGACGCGAGAATGCCGTGTCCGCGCGCCGGCAGCGGAACGTTCACGGCGACATTGTTCCACTGGCCTGCCTTGACGGTTTGATTGGTGATTGTCCCGTCAACCGCGAACGCCACCTGCCAGCCGTCCTCGCCGACGCGTTCGAGCCGCGCCTCGACGGTGCAGGCGGCGGTTCCGCTCCTGTCGCCGAAGGCCAGCCGGGCGAGACGCCCCGGCGTCGCCGGCTCGTCCGCCGGCACGTAGATCGAAAAGCCCGCGCGGATCGCCTCGGCCGTCGCGTCCACGACCGTTCCGGCGAGGTTAATGGATGCAATCGAGTTCGTCTCCTCCAGCAGCAGCGAGCGCCCGCTGCACGCGGTCATCGCCGGGTCGGCCGAGCCGAGCCCTGAGGAGAGGGCTATTTCGGGCAAAAGCCCTTCGGCCATCGTAGTCTCCCAGTTCGCGCAGTAGTTCTGCACGAGGGCGGGGTAGGTGACGGCGGTGGACATTCCCTTGCCCTGGAAGTTAGCGCGCCACCACACCTGGATTTTCCCGCCGCTCGCGTTCACGGCGTAGATCGAGGATTCGAGGGCGGCGTACGGGTCGGCGCTCTCCGTCGCCGTTCCGTCCACGTTGCCGAACACCGACGACATGTCGGGCAGACCGGAGGAACCGGCGGGCGCGTGGTAGAGCCGAGGGTTCCAGTTGCGGCCAGGCGATTCAGGCAGGTAGATGAAGCCCGGGAGCTTGTCGTCCACGCGCTCGGACATCGTCCGCGCGTCCAGTCCGGCCTCGATCCCGAGGCGCGGCTTGATCTCGACGCCGACCGGCCAGTCGATGGTCCAGGGCGTCGTCACCGACTTGTCCCGGTAGTCCGTCATCTGCACCGGCATGTACCACGGGCATCCGGCGCCGCTGTCGTTGGTGAGGCGAATGAGGATCTTGCCGCCGTTCCCGCCGCGGAGCGAGACTTCGCCCGTCTGCTCATCCACGGTCGCCGAAACGTTCTCGGGCATGCGGAACATGGTCGAAATCGCGTAGTTGGTCGGCACCAGGAACGGGCATCCGGGCGTCGAGTCCGACGGGGCGACCACGACGCGGATCGGATTCGCCGGCCAGCTGACGAGGTACCAGTCGTGCTCGAAGTTCCAGCGCGTCTTCATCGGGTCGGCCGTCTGCCAGTAGATGTCGGCCTTCCACGGCATGGCGATGCCGTCGGAGCTGGTGGTCACGTCTGTCGGCGCGATGGCGAAGATCTTGCCGTGGTTGGGATCGGTCACCTCCTCGCCCTCCTCGGCCGTGTACTGCTCGAGGTACGGCGAATACGGGTCGGTGGAATCCTTCGAAAGCCCGGCGGCCACGACGGCGTAGAGGTTCGAGGCGCTGTACCCGCCACCGGCCGGCTTCAGCGCGTCGCCGACTTCGGCGTACATCGTGTTGACCGTCGGCGGGCACACCTCCACTACGACGTGCGCGACCATGTGGTCCTTCGTCTCCGTGTCGTAGTAGGCGAGCACGAAC
Source organism: uncultured Verrucomicrobiota bacterium (assembly GCA_947305825.1). Next base: position 1,488 of record CAMZET010000098.1, on the reverse strand, counting down.
TGCCCCTGCGGACATTCCATGGCCCCGGTCGTCTCGTTTACCGTGTAGCGGAAAGTCAGCATCTTGGACACCGACGGATTGTAGTCGAGGCCGTACACGACGTTCGACACGCCCGCCGACGTCGTCTGCCAGCGGCTCGAAAGCAGCTGGCTGTCGCCGAAGAACTTCACGAACTTGCCCGAGAGGTCGACAAACGCCGCCGAGTTCGCCTCGTCCGCGCGCGTGGCGAAGATCCGGTACGGGCGCGACGACGACATGGCGCCGATCTTGAAAGTCTGCTCCTCGCGGGTTCCGTCCTTCCTCACCCACGTCACCGTAGTGGCGCCGCTCGCAATGAACATCAGCCGCTCGCCGGGATCCTTCGCCCCGGTGTCGAAGGCGATGCGTCCCGCCGCGATCGCCTCGGCGTTTGCGGCAACCGTCTGCTGCCAGTCGAGGGAATCTTCGTCGGGGACGTCCTTGCAGAAGTCTCCGACTCTCGCGTTCGGCTTCTGTTCCGAGAGCGTGCGCCCGGCAGTCCACGCGGCGAGCGTCCAGGTCGTCTGCACGTCCTTGACGGAGGTTGCGGTCACCGGCGACTCGGGGGCCACCGGGGCGCATGCAGCCGAAATCGGATAGGCCGCAATCGGCTGCACGAACTTGCCGCCGGCGTAGCTCGGCATCCACGTCGGCAAGCCCACCTCGCCGAGCGAGAGCTGCGTGTCCGGCGGCGGATCCGCGAAAGCGGCAACAGGCAACACCAGCGCAAGAATCAAGCAATTCCTCATCTTACTTGCCCTCCTTTCCGACGAACGGGAAGAACGTCACCTTCACCCCGTCCGGCTCCGATGCGGGCGCCCGCACGTACTCCCCTTTCCGGCAGTACTGGATCACCCCCGGGATTCTAAGCCCGCGCGCCCCTTCCTTCTTGCTCGTGATCAGAGCGAAGCCGTCGGACGGCGCAGGGTCCGAGCCGATCTTCTGCCCGCGCTGCACGTTGTCCGTAGTGCCCAAGTCGACGCGGTTCTTCGAGAACACATTTACGCCGCCGCCCCTGAGGAGCGTCAGCGTCTCGCGCTCGCCGACCACGACCGGCGAGACGTCCACCGGACCGGCGCCGGGCGCCGTCACCGTGCCCGCCACCTCCAACTGCGAAATCGTCACGTTGTTCGCCGCGAGCGCGTTTTCCGTGACCAGGTTTCCGACGCGCGGATTCGTCCCCGCGGCCTCCGCCACCAGCGCGCGGTTGACCACCGCGACCGGGCGGATCTCGCGCCGCGGCTTCAGCTCGATCGCCTGCCCCGCGTTTTCGCCGATCGCCACGCCCACGTGCGAGACAAGGCCTGTCGCGATAAGCGCCGCGAGCGTCTCGTCGCCGAACATCGCCATGAAGCTGCCGTCCTTGTTGACCGTCACCGTCTGGTTGTCGATTTGCCAGACCGGCGTCGTCGCCGACTCGTCGTCGTACACCCTGAAGTGCATCGTCTTCGTGTACTTCTGCGTGTCGGT
>CAMZET010000097.1 GCA_947305825.1 uncultured Verrucomicrobiota bacterium | reverse complement strand
CGCCGCCCAGCGCGACCACCGCGTCGGCGGGGCCATCCGCAACTACTTCGAGCCCCTTCGAGCGCGCTAGCGCCGCACGCTCCAGCGCGGCGACGCGCGCTTTGGCCTTCTGCGCATTGACATGGAACCGCACCTTCACAAACCTGACGTCCTCCCGTCCTGCTCCTTGGAAAAACACCGGCGAACCATCCGCCCCGGGCAATCAGCCGCCATTCGACCGAAGCGCCTTCGGGCCGCGGGACTTCAGGGATAGTCCGCCGGCAAAGTCAAAATCTCGCATCCATCGTCCGTGATGGCAACGGTGTGCTCGAAGTGCGCCGACAGGCATCTGTCGCGCGTCACCACCGTCCACTTGTCTTCCAGCACGTCCGTCTTCTCGCCCTTCTTAGTCATCGTAATCATCGGCTCTATGGCAATCGTCATGCCTGGACGCAGGACGAGCTTGGTCCCCGGCTTGCCGTAGTTCGGGACTTCCGGGTCTTCATGGACGTCCCTGCCGACGCCGTGCCCAATCCAGTCGCGCACGACGCCGAAGCCGGCATCCTCGGCGACTTTCTGTATCGCGTAGCCGACGTCGCCGAGATGCACGCCCGGCCCGCACGCCGCGATGCCCGCCTTCAGGCACGCTTTGGTCGTCTCGACGAGGCGCAGGACTTCCGGGTCTGTGACGCTCACGGCGACCGTGCGCGACGTGTCGCCGTTGTAGCCGTTCTTGAATATGCCGACGTCAGTTTTCACGAGGTCGCCGGGCTGGATTATCCGGCGGCGCGATGGAATGCCGTGTATCACTTCCTCGTTGATTGACACGCAAATGTGCCCCGGATAGCCGGCGTAGCGGTAGAAGCTCGCCCGGACCTTGTTGCGCTCGCAGTAATCGATTACCAGTTCGTCGATTTCCGCCGTGGTCATGCCGGGCGTGACGGCGTTCGCGCAGATGTCGCGGATTTCCGCCGACATCCGGCACGCCTCGCGCATCCTGTCGATTTGCGCCTTTGTCTTTATGTCTACCTTCACAGCAGTTTCCTGAAAGCGTCCGCGATTGCCTCGGGCTCCGCATTGCCGTCGAGGGTCTTGAGGACGCCGCGTTCGCGGTAGTAGGCGATTAGCGGTTCGGTTTCGCGGTGGTAGACGACGAGCCTGTCGCGGACGGTCTCCGGGTTGTCGTCCTTGCGGACGGTAAGGGCGGCGCCGCACTTGTCGCAGACGCCCTCGACTTTGGGCGGGAGATTGCGGACGTGGTAGCCGGCCTTGCATTTCGGGCAGGTGCGGCGGCCGGCGATGCGGTCGTGGATGATTTCGTCCGGGACGTCGATGAGGACGGCGGCGGAGACAGGCGCACCCATCGAGGCGAGGATTTCGGCTTGCGCGAGATTGCGCGGGAAGCCGTCGAGAAGCATGGTGACGTCGCCTGAAGTTTCGGCGACGACATCCTTTATCATGGTGGCGATGAGCGCGTCCGGGACGAGTTCGCCGCGTTCCATGAAGGATTTGGCTTCGGCGCCGGCGGGCGTGCCTTTTGCGATAGCGCCGCGCAGGAGGTCGCCGGACGAGACGTGCTTCAAGTTAGCGTCTGCGGCGGCGAGCGCGCCCGCCACCGTACCTTTCCCCGATCCAGGGGCCCCGAGTAAAATGACTATATTCATGGCAGCGGATATTATACCAAATTATCGTGCGGTGCGCTTGGCGGCAAAATAGCGCGGCGGCGCGGCTTACGCGGTGGCGAGGAGCCTAGCCGCCGACGGAGACGGCGGAAAAGATTTTGGCGGCGGCGCGTTCCAGGGCGTCCTGCCTGGAGGCGGTGGCGAGCGTGGCGAGCGTGGCGCCGACGGCGACGCGGTCGCCGCGCTTGACGGCGAAGTTGATGCCGGCGTGCGGGTCGATGGCGTCGCCGGCGCGTTCCCTGCCGGCGCCGAGCATGAGCGCGGCCTCGGCGACGGCGAGCGCGTCGATGCCGGTTATGCGCCCCGACCTCATGGCGGAAATGCGCCAGCGGTGAAGGCGCACTTTGCGTCGCTCGCGGCGGAAGGCGTCGAGGTCGCCGCCGTGCGCGGCCACCATCGCCTCGAACTTTCCGAGCGCCGCACCGCTCGCCAGTCGCTCTTGCGCAAGCGAACGCGCCTCGTCGAGCGGCATCGAACGCGCGAGCGACACCATCTGCGCCGCGAACTCCACGCAAAGCCCAGTCTCCTCGGAACCCATCGGCGCGACGCCGGCCGCCGCCTCCTCCTTCGCTCCGAGAGTGGACAGCGCCTCCTCTATCTCGTTCGCGTTGCCCACCGCGTATCCAAGCGGCGCCGACATGTCGGTGACGCGAGCGAAGGCTGTTCGCCCGGCGGCCCTCGCACCGGAAACAAGCGATTCCGCCAGCGCCTGAGCCTCCTCCTCGGTCTTCATGAACGCCCCGCGACCGCATTTCACGTCGAACACGAGCGTCCCCACCCCCTCGGCCAGCTTCTTCGAGAGAATCGATGCCGTTATGAGCGGTATGGAGGCGACGGTGCCCGTCACGTCGCGCAGCGCGTAGAGCTTCTTGTCGGCCGGGCAGATTTCTTCCGTCTGCGTCGTCATGGAAACGCCGACGTCGTTGACGACGCGCTGGAAGCCTTCGAGCGAAAGCGAGGCGTTGTAGCCGGGGATGCTTTCGAGCTTGTCGGCGGTGCCGCCGGTGTGGCCCAGGCCCCGCCCGACGAGAGACGGCACGCGCAGGCCGCATGCGGCGGCGAGCGGCTGAATCACGAAAGAGTACTTGTCGCCGACGCCGCCGGTGGAATGCTTGTCGGCGGTGGGAAGCCCGCCGCCGTCGGCCGCGCCCCATTCCAGCACCGCGCCGGAACGCATCATGGCGTCCGTCAAGTCCGCCGTTTCGCGCTCCGTCATGCCGCGGCAGCACACGGCCATCGCGAACGCGCTCATCTGGTAGTCCGGCACGCCCCCGCCGACGAATCCCTCCACGAGGGAGCGGATTTCGGCGCTTCCGAGAGCCTTGCCCTCGCGCTTCTTTTCCAGAAGCTGCTTTACCGTGTTCATGGCTTTCAGCGCTTCGATATGAGCGAAAGGAATTCCTCGCGGACGCGCGAATCGGAACGGAACGTGCCGAGCACGGCGGAAGTAGTCATTTCGGAGTTCTGCTTTTCGACGCCGCGGGCCATCATGCAGAGGTGGCGCGCGCGGCACACGACGCCGACGCCTTCCGCGTCCACTTCCTCCATTATGGCGTTGGCGATTTCCTCGGTCATTCGTTCCTGGATTTGCAGCCGGCGAGCGAACATGTCCACGATGCGGGCGAGTTTCGAGACGCCCAGAACCTTGCCCTTCGAAATGTAGCCGATGTCGCACTGCCCGTAGAACGGCAGCATGTGGTGCTCGCACATGGAATAGAACTCTATGTCTTTGAGGATTACCATGTGGTTGGTGCCGCTCTGGAAGAGGGCGCCGTTTACGACATCCTTGATGTTCTGGCGGTATCCTCTCGTTAGGAAGGCGAGGGATTTGGCGACGCGCTCCGGGGTTTTGAGGAGGCCTTCGCGCTCCGGGTCTTCGCCGAGTTCGACGAGGAGCTGCTTCACGAGCGCCGCGATTTTCGCTTCATTCGGTTGGTTGCTGTTGTCCATGTTCGTCAATTCGTCAGTTCGTCGAATGCTGTGGAAGCAAGTTTTCTGGAGAGGCGTCAATCGTCGCGCCAGCGGCGATGGCACCACAAATACTGTTCGGGATAGGCGCGGATGGCGGCCTCCAAACGGTCGTTGAGCAATTGCGTGGCCTGGTCGCGGTCGGCGTCTTTCGGGAAAGAGAGCGGAGGTCCGCCGACGAGTTTGTATCGGAACGGCGCGATGCGGACGAAGGAGCCGACGACAATCGGCGCGCCTGTGCGAATCGCCAGGCGCGTGGCGGACGTGAAAGTCCGCGCCGGGCGCCCGAAGAATTTCAGCCTCGCCCCCTTGCCGGTGTGCTGGTCGATGAGGATAGTCATGGCGGAACGCTCGTCGCGCCACTGCCGCAGAATCTCCGGCGTGAAACCGCGGTTCTTGTCGATTACCGTGATTTTGCCGCGGAAATGGTGCTTGCGCAGCCAGTTTGCGACGAGCTTGGAGTTCATGACGCGTGCGATGGCAATCATCGGGCGGGCGAACGAGAGGAGGTTGGTGGCGGCCTCCCAGACGCCGTGGTGCGCGCTGACGAGGATTATGGGCTTGTCGGTCTCGTCGAGGAGGAGTCTGACGGCGTCTGGGTCCGCGCCCTCGACGTCGAGGTGCTCGCGCCAGTTGGAGGCGTTGATAACCTGCGGGACGAACAGGGCCTCGGCGATGTGGCCCGGCAAATGGCACCAGGCGGCCTTAGCGAGGCGGCGGGCCTCGCCTTCGTCGCTGGCGACGCCGCCACGCAGCAGGTTTTCGACGGAGATGCGCCGGCGCTTCGGGAAAAGCGGCCAGACTAGCGCCGCCAGTCCCGCGCCAATCGAATACGCCTTGCGCTGCAGCAGGTTCATTGCGCCGACTCCCCTTCCTTTAATAAACTACAGGTCTTCGAACCGGATGGTGGCGGCGCGGCCGTGTGCGCCAAGCCCCTCGACCTCGGCGAACGCCTCGATGGCGTCGCGCGAGGCGGCGAGGTCTTCGCGCGAGAGCGACACGAAAGAGTGGCGGCGGCGGAAATCGTCCGGCGTCAGGCCGCTGAACATCCTGGCTGCGCCTCCCGTCGGCAGCACGTGGCTCGGACCCGCCACGAAATCGCCCGACGATTCCGGCGTCCAGGGGCCGACGAATATGGCCCCGGCCGCCGTCACGCGACGCCGCACTTCCTCCACTCCCATTCCTTCCGCAATAATCTCCAGATGCTCCGGCGCGAATCCGTTCACGACGCCGAACGCCTCGTCCAGCGACGAAGCGACCACGATGAGGATGCCGTCGCGCTCTATCACGCGCTCGACGAGCGCCTTGCGCGGAAGAGCCTCCTTCTGGCGGAGGACTTCGCCGAGTATGGCGTTGGCCGCGCCCTCGGAAAGGCACACGCAGAGCGAGCGTTCCCAGCCGCTGCCGTGCTCCGCCTGCGAAAGGAGGTCGGCCGCAACCCACGACGCCTTCGCCGCGTCGTCGGCCAGGACGGCGATTTCGCTCGGGCCGGCAACCTGGTCAATCGCGGCGAAACCGTAGACCTGGCGCTTCGCCGCCGTGACGAACGCATTGCCGGGACCCGCGATTTTCTCGACCTTCCGGCACGTCGCCGTGCCGAACGCCATCATGCCGATTGCCTGGATGCCGCCGACGCGGTATATTTCCGTCGCTCCGGCGAGTGCCAGCGCGTAGACGAGGACCGGGTTGACCTCGCCGGTCTTGCCCGCCGGCGTGCAGGCGACGATTTCGCGCACGCCCGCCGCTTTCGCCAGCGTCACCGTGTGGATTGCCGTGGAAACGAGCGGCGCCGTGCCGCCCGGAATGTAGACGCCCACGCGCTCCATCGGCGAGAAATATTCGCCGTATTCGCCGCCGTGCTCGGTGCCGGCACTCCACGGACGCCGCAGCGACGCCTCCGAAAACCTCTTCACGTTCGCGTGCGCGAGCTTCACCGCCCCGACGACCCTCGCCGGCAGAGAAGCGGCCAGCGCCTCCGCGTCCGGCACGTCAAGCCGGAACTGCGAGGGCTCCAGCCGCGCACCCTCGAACTTCGCCACCGCTTCCGCCACAGCCGCGTCGCCGCGCCGCCGGATTTCTCCAAGCACCGCCCGCGCTGCCTCTTCCGCCTCGTCCGGAAACGCTGGACGCGCGTTGAACCGCGCCACCGCCTCGTCTTTCGCTCTGACTATCCGTATCATGTCCACTATTATACCATATTCCCGCCGCCCACGCTTTAGGCGGCCCCTCACGCCTCCCGGCGACGGCTTGAGAACGCTCCAGCACCCAGCAAGCGCCATACCCGG
>CAMZET010000096.1 GCA_947305825.1 uncultured Verrucomicrobiota bacterium | reverse complement strand
TCTATAATGTCGGGAACAGACAGAAACCGCGCGGTTCTCCGGCAAGTGCCGCCAGTCGCGAAAAAAAAATGGGGAACCTCCAGACATCTGTCTATTGACCGGCGGAGTGGGATTTGGTAAAATTGGAGTACAAGGCAAATGAAAGGAGGCGGGGCATGAAGATAACGTTCTACGGAGCGGCGCAAACCACAACCGGCTCAATGCACCTTGTCGAGGCTAACGGCAAGAGGATACTGCTTGACTGCGGGCTCTATCAGGGACACCGAAAGGAGGCGTTCGAGAAAAACCGAAACCTGCCCGTAGACCCGGCGAAAATCGACTACGTGATACTTTCGCACTCGCACATAGACCATTCGGGGAATCTGCCGCAGCTGGTGCGGCAGGGATTCCGCGGGCGCGTATTCGCCCGGCAGTCGACGATGGAATTGTGCGACGTGATGCTGCGCGACTCGTGCTTTCTGCAGCGGCGAGACCTGGAATACATCAACAAGGCGCGGCGCCGAGATGGCAAGCACCTGTTCGAGCCGCTGTACGAGGAATGCGACGTGGATGCGCTGATGGCGCTTTTCACGCCTGTGCACATGCACCAGCCGCGTGAAATCGCCCGCGGCATCACGCTGGAATTCTTCAACGCCGGCCACATACTGGGCTCGGCGCTCGTGCAGCTCGACGTGCGCGGCGACCGCGGCCGCGACCACCGCATCCTCTTCTCCGGCGACCTCGGCCAGCCAGACCAGCCCATACTCCGCCATTTCGAATACCCAGCCGGCGCGGACATCCTGCTCGTCGAATCCACCTACGCCGACCGCTTCCACCCCTCCGCCGACGACGTCGAACTCAGGCTAGAGAAATACCTCCGATACATCGACAGGCACAACTCCAAACTGCTGATTCCTGCGTTTTCCGTGGGCCGGACGCAGCAAATCATCTACTATCTCAACCGCCTCCTCGACAAGGGCAAGGTGCCGCGCGAAATCAGGCTCTACATCGATTCGCCGCTTTCGCAGAAAGCGACGCGCATCTACGCGAACCACCGCGAGGTGTACAACGACGAAGCACGGCGGATGCTCGCCGCCGGGAGGGACCCTCTCGTGTTCCCCGGCATGACGTTCGTCGGCACACCGCAGGACTCGATGGCGCTAAACGAGATGCCCGGCCCCATGATTATCATCGCCGCGTCCGGGATGTGCGAGGGCGGCCGCGTCCTGCACCACCTCAAGCACTGCGCCCAAGACGAGGACAACATCATATTGATTGTCGGCTTCCAGGCCGAGAACACGCTGGGAAGGCGAGTCGTCGAGAAGCGCGAGAAGATTCGCGTGCTTGGCGAGGAAATCGCGCTTAAGGCGCAGGTGGAGGTGATAAACGCGCTGTCCGCGCACGCCGACCGCGCCGGACTGACGGACTGGCTGCGGGAGGTCAAGGACAACGTGCGCTACGCATTCGCGGTGCACGGCGAGAGCGAGAAGGTCGGCGCGATGGTGGAACTGCTGAAGGATTTGGGCATACCGCGAGCCGTCGCCCCGAAGAGCGGCGAAACATATTCGTTCGATTTCGACTGAAGGCGGCTGGAGGCGGCTGGAGGCGACTGAAGGCGCGAGGATGCGCTCCGCTGCTGCTGCGGCAGTTGCTGCGGCGGTTGCTGCGGCGGCGGTTGCGTTGGTCAGGGGAAATCGATATTGCGTTTCGGCGGGCGCACGCCCGGAAGGCGGTTGCCGTTCTCCTGTTTGAGCTTTCGCACGAGGAATCTTACGCGGGTGGCCCAGGCGCCAGGCGAAACGGGGCAGTAGCGCTTGCCGAAAGCGTCGTAGTCGCCGCGGAAGTGCCTCTTTACGGTGCCGGCGGCCCAGGACCCTTGAATGTAGAATGACTTGAAGCCGTCGCGGTAGCGATGAGCCGGATGCCCGGAGTTCATCGGGCCGCCGATGCCGAACTCCAGCCCCGCTCGCCCGTTCTCGTGGCGGCGTATCGCCGCGAGCAGCCACGTCTGCTCTTCGCCAAGTTCGTAGTTCACCGCAAGCTGTCGGACCATCGCCCACTCACGCGCCGGGAGATTCACGCCCGCCGCCGCCTCGCCCGGCGCCGCTGCGAAAATCGCGACGCCAGCGCCCACGACAAACGCGGACAGGCGATTGCGCATATGCCCCGCAGCGCCGGACGACGACGCTTCCGACGACGCCTCCGCCGCCTTGATTGCCGCCATGCGCTCGCTCACCTGCTCGCACGCACGCCCCATCGTCGTGCCGGGCACTGGCTTGACAAGCCGGTAAAGGAACGATTGCGCCAGCGTTATGCCGAAACACAGCACTAGCATCGCGGGAAACATCGCGAAAGTGGCGGCGGACGCGACGGCCGCCAAAATCGCATTCGCCCCGCCTTCGACGAACGCGCTTGCCACCATGCAGGCGACGACGGTCAAATACAACGACAGGCACAGCAGCATCCCGCGCCAATAGGCGAAATCCATCGAGAGACTGAGACGCTTGTAGCCTTTTATCATCCGCGCGCTTTCGGCAATGCATTTGCCCGCCGGCCAATCGGGATGGTCGGCAAAGACGCGCCACGCGAAACGGTAGCGGTAGAACGCCACCAATCCCGGCACGACAAGCAGCAAAGTCCACAGGAACATCTGCACCCATATGCGGAAGGCAAGCCAGGCGGTGGCGAACGGCGTCTTCAGGCCGGAGAGCGCATCGCGCCCCCAGACCCACATGGAAAACGAACTTGGCCCGTCAAGGGCGTTCAGCGACAATTTCGCGAATGCGAAGGCCAGCGAGCCGGTGAGGACGAAGTTCAGGAAAGCGTTGAAGGCCAGGACGGGGACGGCGCGCAGGGCAGAAGCGCCCTTGGCCAGGCGCAGCAGCTCTTCTGGCGCGACGACCGCGCCCTTCTGGATTTCCGCCAAGGCCGCCGTCAGGTCGCCCGGCAGCGCCGCTTCGACGAGCGGCGCGCACACCAGGTTCTGCACAAGCAATCCGGCGAGCCAGAACAAGCCCAGCACCGACATGAAACGCATGAAACAGCGCCCCTTCCACAACATCCACCATGTCAATTTCCGTACTTCCCTGGCGTTCGCGGCTTGCATCGGACCTCCTTTGGCGCGGCTTGCGCCGCCGCCTGTCACATGAGCGGGTTTACGAATTCGCGCACTACATCCAGCAGCTGCTCCGCAAGGTCGGGATCGACTTCGAAGATGTTGTCGCGTTCCGAATACGTGTAGTTGCTGATGTTGGCTTTGACGGCCAGAAAGGCGTCTTTGCGCGGGTTTTTGGCGGCCTTGAAATTCTTCTCGCGGTCGAGAAGGCCGTGGTTCACGAGATGCTGGAAGATGTCGTTTACGTGCTTCGGGTCGGCCGTTTTACGCTGGGTGCGGATTTTGGCCCATTCGGAGGAGTTGTTGCGCTTTGCGAAGTCGTTGGAGACGAGTTCGCTGGTGCCTTTCCTGACCTCGACGTGGCCGGCGCCGTTGATGAACACGGAAGTGCGCTTGACCGGCTGCGAATTTATGTTGGTGTAGTAGTGTATCTCAATCCAGTTGAGGTGGCTTTCCTGGACGGTGATATACGGGTCTACCCAGAACGGGCCGCAGCCCGGCATTGCCAGGCAGAGCGGCAGGAGGGCGAAAATCGGCAGCAGGAGTTTCATGGCGTATGGCAGGAATTATCTATGCGGTCGCGGCATCGCCGAGAGCCAGCACTCCAATGCCGAAGAGCGTCAGATTGGAGTCGTATATCATAGGCAGGTCGAGCTGCCTGACGAAACGGCGGGCGAAGCCGCCGGTCGCCACGATGCGGAAATCTTCGCCGTAGACGTTGCGGAGATAGGAGACTATTTCACGGACGAGGCCCTTGAAGCCGATGATTGCGCCAAGGAACATGGCATCCTCGGTCGAATGGGCGAACTTCGGGACGTTTGGGCGGTTCAAGTCGATTTTTGGGAGTTTGGCGGTGCGTTCGGCGAGATAGTCGCGCATGGCCGGGAGACCCGGGGCGATGACGCCGCCGTGCCAGGCGCCGTTGGCGGTGATGACGGCGGCGGTAAAGGCGGTGCCCATGTCCAGGACCATGACCGGAGCGCCGTATCTGGCGACAGCGCCGGCGGCGTCGGCCAGTCGGTCCGCGCCGATGGTCTCGGGAGCCGGGTAGTCGATGCGGAGCCAGACGGGGTCGCCGGCTGCGGCGTCCGCAGACGGCGCCGGCGGCTCTGCCGCGTCTGGCTCGTCGTCCGCGTCTTGCGGTTCAGAGGGGCGCTTCTTCGGAGACGGCGGCGCGATGTGCGGAATCTTGCGCGCCAGAGCGCCGCTTTCCGTCTTCTCGAACATATCGCACGAGACGTTGAGAAGCTCGAGCCCGCGCGACTTCGCGAACTGCTTCCACTTGCGGTCCGCCTTGGGAACCACGGACGAATATCCCAGCAGCGGCTGGAGGGAGCGGCGCAAGGTCTGGCTCGTCGAAATCATCAGCAATTCGTCGACGGCGCGGCTCGCTTCTTCGAAACCTCCGTCGCAGTGCTTTATGTATTTGACGTCACCCTTGGTCCAGATGCCGACGGCGGTCGAAGTGTTCCCCACGTCTACGACAACCAGGCTCATGTCGCGCTCCATTCGAGGGAAAGGTCCACGGAGCCGGCGCTGTGCGTGAGGCAGCCAAGCGAAATGGCGGTGACGCCCGTCGCGGCGACCTTCCTGGCCCTTTCCAGTGTAATGCCGCCGGAAGCCTCCGTTTTCGTGCGCGTCCCGCGGCACATGGCAACGCACTTCTCCATGTCGCCGCAGGACATGTTGTCGAGCATTATCCATTCCGGCTTTGCGCGGAGGGCGCTTGCGCATTCCTCCAGGCTCTCGACCTCGACTTCGACAGGCAGGCGCGGGAACGCCTTGCGGGCGGTGAACACGGCCTGGTCGAGCGCGTTCGGGTCGCCGCCGCGCCACAGCCGGCGGTGGTTGTCCTTCATCAGCACACGGTCGTACATCCCCATCCGGTGGTTGGAACCGCCGCCGCAGAGCACCGCGTACTTCTCGAACACCCTCAATCCCGGCGTCGTCTTGCGCGTGTCGAGTATGAGCGTCCCGAACTCTTTGGTGGCATCCACGAAACGCCTTGCGAGCGTCGCCGTCGCGCACATCCTCTGCATGAAGTTGAGCGCGGTGCGCTCCGCCTTCAGGATGCTCTTCGCGCTGCCGCGGAACGTCAGGATTTGCTCTCCGTCCTCTGCCCATTCACCGTCCTTGCGCAGAATCTTGACGCGCACGGAAGGGTCGACGGTCTTCATCACGGCGCGCGCGACGGTGGCTCCGGCCACGACGCACCCGCTCCCTTTAGGGTGAATTTCGCCGGTGGCTACCGCCGCAGAATCAACAAGCGCCTCGCTCGTCGCGTCCAGGAAGACGCTTTCGCCCTCCGGACACAAATCCTCCTCCAGCGCAAGCCTCACAGCAGCCTGCGCCCGCGCGGAACGCATTACGTCCTTCAGTCTGGAAGCCATCGTTCTCGTCAAGCCGGCATCAGGAACTGCCAGTGCTGATAGAGGATGAACGTCAAAGCGCCGGAAACGACAAGCGCCGCGAACGCGGCCAGCAGCGCGATGAGCGCAGCCGTCTTGTTTACAGTGCCCCCCTTGGCCGGGGCCGCTGCGGAAGCGGGTTCCAGCTTGAAACGATCGGCGATTGTGGCACCGCCGGAGGCCGCTGGAGCCGGAATCCCGGCACCGCCGCCAGGCTTCTTGATTACCATTGGTTTTTTCATGCTCATGGCCATATTTTACCAAATCCGCGCACTTCTCGCAAGTGGACGCGCCCTAATTTTCAGTGCACCTGGAATATTGCCACCGGGTTACGGGGGGAACGGCTGGCCGGAGTCCTCGTATCAAATTACTGCAGTCGTGGTGCGATGGACTGCGTCGGTGCTTGAACTGGGAGAAGTGGCGGTGGAGACAGTGGGATGCGTGTCCACTTCGCTTCTTCGCCGACTGCGGCGCTTGACAGGCGCACCAAGTGCGAGGCGGCGAAATATGGTATAATATGCGCAAGTAATTCGGTACTCGCGAGCAATTCGCGGTGTCGCG
>CAMZET010000095.1 GCA_947305825.1 uncultured Verrucomicrobiota bacterium | reverse complement strand
TCTCCGATGCGCTCAACCACGCCTCCATCATCGACGGCGTGCGCCTCTGCAAGGCAAAGCGCTTCCGCTACGCGAACGGCGACATGGCCGACCTCGAAAAGCAGCTCCAGGCCGCTGACGAAGCGGGCGCAAGATTCAAACTCATCGTCACCGACGGCGTGTTCTCCATGGACGGCATCATCGCGCCGCTCAAGGAAATCTGCGACCTCGCCGACAAGTACGCCGCCCTCGTCATGGTCGACGACTCCCACGCCGTCGGCGTCCTCGGCGCCACAGGTTCTGGCTCTGTCGAAGACTGCGGCTGCCAGGGCCGCGTGGACATCATAACCGGCACGTTCGGCAAGGCCCTCGGCGGCGCTTCCGGCGGCTACGTCGCAGCACGACAGGAAATCGTGGACATCCTGCGCCAGAAAGCGCGCCCGTACCTCTTCTCCAACGCGGTTCCGCCGCCGGTCGCCGCCGCCTCCATCAAGGCAATCGAGCTCGTCCGCACGCGCCCGGAACTCCGCGAGAAGCTCAACGCCAACGCCCGCCGCTTCCGCGAGGGAATGTCCGCTCTCGGCTTCAACCTCGTCCCTGGCCACCACCCGATTGTCCCCGTCATGCTCGGAGACGCCGCCGTCGCCGTCAAGATGAGCGAGGAACTCTACAAGAACGGCGTCTACGCGACGGGCTTCTTCTATCCGGTCGTTCCGCTGGGCAAGGCGCGCATCCGCACGCAAATGTCCGCCGCCCATTCGCCGGAGGACATCGATTTCGCTATCGAGGCGTTCCGCAAGGCGCGCGGCTAAGGGGGGAGGGAGCCTGTGCACCGAAAGGGCGGCCGCGACGTCGCGCGCACCGCAGCCGCGCCTTTCGGCCAAGACAAATCCGCCAGAATTTGGTAAAATATGCACTTGTCGAATGCGACTATAGCTCAATTGGATAGAGCGTTGGCCTCCGAAGCCGAAGGTTGCTGGTTCGATCCCAGTTAGTCGCACCATTGCCCGCGCGTCCGCTCCCACAGATGCGCGGGCTGTCAAGCCATTGGGGAAAACGAAATGAGCAAAGCCAAACATCGTCACGTCTTCACATCGGAAAGCGTCTCGGAAGGCCATCCCGACAAAGTGGCAGACCAGATTTCGGATGCCATTCTGGACGCCTGCCTCAAGCGCGACCAGAATGCGCGCGTCGCGTGCGAGACGCTCGTCTGCCCAGACCTCGTGCTCAACGCGGGCGAAGTGACGTGCAGCGGCTTCGAGAAAATCGACACGCGAGCGATTGCCGCCGGCGTCCTAAAGCGCATCGGCTACGACCGTCCCCAAGAAGGCTTCTCGTTCGACACCTTCAAGTACGAAAGCCACCTCCACGGCCAGTCGCCTGACATCGCCCGCGGCGTGGACCGCAAGACCGCCGAAAAGCAAGGCGCCGGCGACCAGGGCATGATGTTCGGCTACGCTTCGCGCGAAACCCCGGCGCTGATGCCAGCGCCCATAATGTACGCTCACGAACTGCTGAAAATGTTCGCCGCCAAGCGCCGCTCCGGCGAACTCGACTGGCTCAGGCCAGACGCAAAGAGCCAAATCTCCGCCATCTACGAAGACGGCATCCCCGTCGCTTTCGACACAATCGTAATTTCCCACCAGACCACGGAAGCGACCGCGAACAAAGCGCACTACAAGGAACTCGAAGACCAGGCGCGCGCCTTCCTGGCGCGCACCAACCTGATAACCCGCGACACGCGCTTCTTCGTAAACCCCACAGGCAAATTCGTCATCGGCGGCCCTTGCGGCGACTCCGGCCTGACCGGACGCAAAATCATCGTCGACACGTACGGCGGCATGGCCGCCCACGGCGGAGGCGCCTTCTCCGGCAAAGACCCCTCGAAAGTCGACCGCTCCGCAGCCTACTACGCGCGATACGCCGCAAAGAACATCGTCGCTTCAGGTCTCGCCGACCGCTGCCAAATCCAGGTCGCCTACGCCATCGGCATCGACAAGCCGGTCAGCTACTGCGTCAAGACTTTCGGCACCGGACGCATCACCACCGACGCAGAACTCGAAAAAATGCTCATGTCCGGCGACGTCTTCGACTTCCGTCCCTGGTCAATCGCCAAAGAGCTTTCGCTTACGAAGCCGAAGAACTGGAGCTACGAGGACACTGCGGCATACGGGCACTTCGGGCGCGATGCGTTCCCGTGGGAACGGGTGGACAAAGTGACCGTCCTCAGGCAGATATTCAAGTAGGCGACGTGGAGGCGCGGCTCCCTGGCAATCTCTACCTGCACTTCCCGTTCTGCCGACGCAAGTGCGCTTATTGCGCCCTGGAGTCTCGCGCCGGGGCGAGCGCGGCGGAGCGCGCAGAATACGTCTCTCGCCTGGCCTCTCGCGTATCGGAGGAGTTCTCCGGGCGCTGGCGCGGCGCCGTCCTTTCGACGGTATATTTCGGCGGCGGCTCGCCGGCATTGTGCGACCTCGCTCCGCTTTTCAGGGTCCTGGCCCCGCTTCTCGCGCCAGACGCCGAATTCTCCGTCGAACTCCATCCGCTTGACGCGACGCCGCAATTGCTGGCGGAACTGCGCAGCGGCGGCGTAAACCGCGTCTCGATGGGGGTGCAGTCGCTCGACGACTCCGTTCTCGCCGCCATGGGACGCGGCTATTGCGCCGACGAGGCGCGCGCCGCGTTCGACATGACCGCTTCCTTATTCCCGAACGCCGGCATCGACCTCATAGTCGGCTGGCCGGGCGACAAGTCGGACTACCGCGCTCTCGCTTCCTGGCCGCTTGCACACGTCTCGGCTTACTCGCTCATCCGCGAAGAGCGCACCGCCCTGGATGCGCTCGTCAGGCGAGGCCGCCTCGCGCTCCCGGACGACGACGAAGTCCTAGACCGCCTCGCAGCCCTCGCGGAACTACTCGCGGAATGCGGCTTTCGGCGCTACGAGATTTCCAACTACGCCCGCCCTGGCCGCGAATGCCGGCACAACCTCGCCACCTGGCGCGGCGAGGATTACATCGGCCTGGGCCGCGGCGCCGCTGGAAGAATCGGCCTCGAACGGACGCTCGACGGCGAAACGGTCGAAACCCTTTCGCCTGAAGCCGACCGGCTGGAACGCGCGATTTTCAGGCTGCGGACCCGCGAAGGACTGGACGCATCGCTCTTCCCGCAATGGCGTTCGCGGCTCGATGCTTTCGTGCGCGAGGGCCTTCTCGACGGCGGTTTCCCTATCTACCGCCTCACGCCACGCGGCACGGAAGTCTGCGACTCAATCCTGTCAGAACTCGTCTGAAGGCGCGGTGCGAAGCGCCCTGTCAGCAGTCTGAAAGGCGCGATTTCTCGGCAAGAAAAGCGGCGTAATGGGATTCGAGCGCCGCATCGAGGAGCGGCAAATATCGTTCTGGCGAAGCGGAGGTCGCCAGACGGGCGAATTCGACCATGATTTCGCGGTCGCCGCCGCCGTGCGCTCCTTCGGCGTGCGGTTCGAACACGCTGTCACCGCCGATGAACGGGCGCACGACAATCTTCTCGCCGTCGGCCAGGACTTCGCCGCGAGTGCCGCAAAAGCGCGTCCGGCGCGCGCGGTCTTTCGTGAACGCCTCCATCTCCAGCGTCGCCACGATGCCGCCCTCGAACTCCATCAGTACGCTTTGGCGGTTCACGGCATCGTTGCCGCAATCGTACACGCATTTGCCGTAGTTCGTCCCGGCCAGCACTTTGCGCATGGCCTCGTCGCTGCGCTCGGCGAAATGGTAGCGCAGAGCGTCCTCCTCGAGATAAAGCCTGACGGCATCGAAGGGACAGGAGGAGCGCACGGAAGCGGGGCAGTCGAGGCACCGCTCGGCGGCGCCTGGCGGGCGCGCCTCGGGGCGCCAGTGCACAAGCGACCCGTAGGAAGCGATGCGCTTGATTTTGCGCCCGCCGGTCCACCACGCGATGAGGTCGAAGTCGTGTGTGCACTTCTGCACTAGCGTCGAGGTGCCGTCCGCCTCGCGAGCCCAGTTGCCGCGGCAGAAAGCGTGCGCGGCCTTGCCGTAGCCGATTGCCACGAGGTGGTGGATGGAAACGATGTCGCCGATGACGCCGGTGCGCAAGATTTCACGCAGACGGCGGTAGTAGCGGGCGAAACGAAGGACGTAGCAGGTCAGCACGAGGCGGCGCGCCTTGGCGGCCGCCTCCCGCACGTCCAGGCACTCCTGCCACGAGCAGCCGACAGGCTTCTCGAGAAGGACGTGCAAGCCGAGCGAGAGCGCGGCCACGGCGGCGTCGCGGTGGAGCTTGTCGGGCAGCGCGACTATGGCGGCATCGGCGTCGGCCGACGCCGCCGCTTCCAGCGCTTCGCGCCAATCCACGCCGAGCGAAGTGTCGCCTATCGCGACAACTTCGTAGACATCGGGATGGGAGCGGGCGTATTCGACATACACCCGCCCACGCACCCCGTAGCCCAATACTGCAATCCGCAGCGCCATCCGAACAAGCCCGCTTCGACGAAACGCGGCCAGGCTACTTGGCGCGCAGATAGGCGCTGTAAGCCTTGTAGGTGTTCCAGATGTCGTCCTTGGCGGCGAGTTCGCACGGCGCGTGCATGTTCATGAGCGGGGTGCCCATGTCAAGAACCTTCATGCCGAAACGGCTCATGTACTGGGCAATCGTGCCGCCGCCGCCCTTCTCCATCTTGCCGAGTTCGGCCATCTGCCACACGACGTCGCCTTCTTCCATGATGCGGCGGATTTCCGCCACGAACTCAGGTCCGCAGTCCGAAGAGCCGCTCTTCGACGTGCCGCCGGTATACTTCGACGCCGCCACGCCCTTGTGGAACGCCGCGCCGTTGCCCGTCGAGGCCACGTCGGGGAAGTGCGGGTCGTCCACCGCCGTCACGTCCGCAGAGAGCATTGTCGAGAGCTCCAGCGCACGGCGCACCATGATGTCGCGCGCATTCTCTTCCTGGCGCTCGATGAGCTCGGCCACCGTGTTCTCGAAGAACGAACTCTGCATTCCCGTCGACCCCATCGAACCAATCTCCTCCTTGTCGCACATGAGGATGGAAGCCGTCACGCGCGGCTCGCTGCCGGCCGCGTCGATGAGCGCATAAAGCCCCGCGAACGAGCAGACGCGGTCGTCGTGGCCGTAGCCCGCGATGAGCGAACGGTCGAAACCGACTTCGCGCGGCATCCCCGCCGGCACAATCTCGAGCTCCGCCGAAAGCAGGTCTTCCTCATCGACCCCGTACGTCGCCTTGAGATATTCGACGAGCGCGTTCTTGTCGGCCTTGGGCTCGGAGTCCTTCTCATCCTCCTTGTCGCAATCCTTCTCGCCGTCCTTGGCCTTCGGCGGCTTGTAGGTGGTCCAGGCAATCACGTCGAGGTCTTCGGCGGGATAGAACTCGTCGCGGGTCTTCTTGGCCTGGTCGTAGCCGAGGTGCGGGAGTATGTCGGAGATGAGGAACACGGGGTCGCCGTCCTTGTCGCCAACCTCTACCTGGACCTTGGAGCCGTCCTTGCGGACGATCGTGCCGTAGAGCGCGAGCGGGCGCACGAGCCACTGATACTTCTTGATACCGCCGTAGATGTGGCAGTCGAAATAGACGTAGCCGCCCTTCTCGTAGAGCGGGCGCGGTTTGAGGTCGAGGCGCGGCGCGTCGGTGTGCCCGCCCACGACGCGCAATCCGGCCTTCGAAATCGGCTCGGTGCCGATTACGGCGGCCATAACGGTTCGGTCTTCGTAGCCGCGATACACGCGGTCTCCCGGCTTGAGACGCTCGAACGTCCCCAGCTCGCGGAAGCCGGCCTTTTCAAGAAGGCGCACGCTCTCGGCGTACGACCTGCGTTCTGTCTTTGCAATCCCCAAGTAGCGCATGTATTCCGCGCAATACTCGGCCATCGGCGTATAATTTATCCCCATGCGGCATATTATACCAAAAATCGCCGCACCGCGCCTGACTGGCGCACCGGCAAACGCGCCAATGCCAATACGCGGCGCGGCTCGCTGGCAGCCGGCGGCAACATTCTCCTCCCGCCCGCCGCAGCGCGTCAGCATTTACCTCCACCCCGCCCCGCCCGCCCAATGCCTCGCACCGTACCCCTCCTGCCTATCC